>CAZGYK010000013.1:1400-11915 GCA_964530485.1 uncultured Oscillospiraceae bacterium | reverse complement strand
GGGAGCAATATAAGAACAGGCGGCTTGAGATGGGGATTTTTTCGATTTGTTGCGTTCCGACAGGGGAACTGTTTCTTGGAATATTCAATGATTTCAAAGCGGACGTTAACTCCCACAAAGCGCGACTCGGGGGAAGGCTCCATCGTAATCAGGAACTCCTTTCGCTCTATAAGGAATATGGCGACGACGCATTCGATTATCAAATTGTTGAAATTCTACCCTACCAGGACGCAAAACAAGATTATCAAGAAGAACTAAAGACACTACTGGAATTGAAAATGCTTGAATACGAAAAGGCAAAGGAGCTTTAAATGAGAATTCCGAAAGAATTAAAACATAAGCCGGTTATTGTTGTTGAGGACTATGACAGGGTTGACGGAAGAAGCGCATACGATTCTGACGCGAAAGGACTTTCGCTTGGACTTGCCCAGTGGAATGACCGCGGAAGAGTTGATATATCGGGGAAGATCTGGCGGTATACCGGAGAAAAATGGTCGCGCCAATCGGAAGAGATGCCGCTGCACCGGGTCTTAGATCTTACAATGCTGATACTCCGTTCAAAGCAGTACTTAATGGATGAGGCATACCGGATTCCCGGTATGTTCAACAGGGAGAATCCGGAAATCGGACGAATCGGACTTCAGGGAGACGCGATGACGGTTGCGGTCGCGGCGGATAACCCGAGGATCAACGAGGATATAAAGCTATTTTCCGACGCCTTTTCAAGAGACGATGAGCTTCTTTCTGAACGGCTTCATCTTCTTGCGAACACGCTTGTCGAGATGGGTTACGGGCGGCGAAGAGGGAACGACTAAGTTTTTAGGGTAGATGAAAGCGCTGCCGGTTAACCGGCAGCGCTTAATTATATTTCGAAGGGTACGCTTCTCTCGCAAGGCGGGTAATTCTTCGGATAAAATCGCCCTTCGCTTCGGTATAACCGTCTCGGTTATTGGTAAAATTGCGCGCGAGCTTCCGTTTCAGTTCCGCATACTCGGCCGCGACATTTGGATGGTCTTTTAGGTAATCCCGGAAATAGAGCTCGCCCCAATCGCCGCGGTAGCGGATATGGAGATGGACGGCCTGGCCTTGAAAACCGGTTGGGGTATATCCTTTCAGGAACATCATATGCGGCGCGGGATTGTCCGGCTGGGGACTCAGAAGATAAGAGAGTGATTTCAGTTTGAAAGAAAGTTCTTCGAGATCGGTTTCGGGATAGATTTCAAGAAGGATATCGATCGTTGGTTTTGCGAGAAGACCTTCGAGCGCCGTGCTACCGAAATGGCTGATTCGGTCAACGCTGCCGTTGAGTGTGTTAGAAATCAAAGCCGACTCGGTTTCGTAAAACAGTTTCCAAGAAGGGTTATGTTGTTCTAGGCGTATCGGAAACAGTTTCCATAGTTCTTCGTTGGATAAGAGGGAGAGGTCTTTCATTTGTTTCGCTCCTTTCGGATTATCATCCATTCGTCCGGATTGGAGAGCGGAAGAAAACCAAGTTTCGAATAGAGATCATTTGCAGCGCTTTTCAAAAGCCATTGGTAGACGTCTTTCAGCGACGGATGCTCCATCATATGGCGCATCATACGGCTGGCAACGCCGCGATGGCGACTATCCTCCCGAACAAAGACGTCGGCGATATAGGCAAAACGTGTCCGGTCGGATATGACGCGGGCATACCCGATTTGTTCGTCCTTCAAAAATGCACCGACAACAAGAGCGGAATACGTTGCTCCCTTTACAACTTCTTCAATTTTGATACCGGGGCTCCATTTTGAAGAGGCGAGCATCGCGGTCACTTGCTGAAAGTTCATTTGATCCATCCCGTCGCGCAGGATGATGTCGTTTTGGCTCATCGTTCTCTCCTAAGGAAATAAAGGGATGGCGAAACGTAATTCGGTCGGTTCGTTACGATTGTTGGTGGCAAGCCTATAAATAGATACAAATGAAAGGGCGCCGAAAGGCGCCCTTTGTTGTTAGATTATTCGCCGATCAGTTCGCGCATTGCGTTTCCGTGGTTATTCCAGATCGCCATCAGGTTCCAGACTTCGCCGCCGATATTGAAGTCTTTTACGCCGAGGTCAATATAGCGCTTAGCCTGTTCCGGCGCCATGATTTCAACGCGGGGGCGAACGCCATGGCGGATCGCTGCTTTGATACATTTTTCTTCCGCTTCGCGGATTTCGTCGCCGTTGTCTTTGGCGTTTCTCGCCATGCTCATCGAAAAGTCGGCCGGGCCGAACTGGATCATGTCAACGCCGTCGACCGAGCAGATTTCCTCAATGTTGTCGACCGCTTCCTTTTTCTCGATCATGAAGACTTTGACGATGTCCTGAAGCATGGTAACAAAGTCAATCTGGGTAAATCCCTGGCTAAAACCGATCAGGCGAGCCGGGGTAAAGCCGAAATGGCCGTGTTCGGTAGGACAGTCGGCAAGAAGGTCCTTTACAGATTCTTCGACGGTTGCCGCGTCGCGGTGGTCTGCGAACAGAACCGCCTGAAAACCGTTCGCAACAGCCTTTTGGGCGACATGGGTACGGTTCGCATAGTCAACCTTGATCATTGAAGACATACCGTGGAGTTCCGCGGCACGGGTAATGTTCGCGAAGTCATACTGGTCTACCGGGGCGTACTCAGCGAGAAATTCAACATAGTTGAATTTGCCGGTTTTGCCGACGATCTCGGTGATAAGCGGCCAGGAGCTGTTGATTCTTGTTCCAAGGGTCGGCTTTCCTGCTTTGAGCAGTTCTCTCAGTACGTTGGGTTGTTTTCCCGGAAAATTTCCGTCATAAGCTGTTGCCATATTTGGTTCACCTCATAAAGTATTATTTCTGCATCGCGGGAGTCGGAGAAAAACCAAATTCGGATAGGATCCGGAAATGCATTGAGTTTTGCTCGTTTTGCGCGTCGCAAACAACATGAAAAATTGTATCATCATTCGCGTTTCAAGTCAACGAAGCAAAGCGGGATATTTGTATAGATTATCAGAATGAACCTTGTAATCGGGCGTCAATTATGGTAACTTTTTATATAATAAGGCGTAGCATGACGCCGGGTTGAGAAAGGAATAATGATATGGCAAAATACACGATCGGCGTTGATTACGGAACGCTTTCCGGAAGGGCTCTTTTGATTGACTGTACAACCGGAAAAGAGATGGCGGAGAGCGTATTTCTATATCCCCACGCGGTCATGGACCGCGAACTCCCGGATGGAACCAAGCTTGGGATCGACTGGGCACTTCAGCACCCACAGGATTATCTCGACGTGCTTTATCATACAATTCCTGATGTGATTCAAAAGAGCGGGGTTGACCCGGCAGATATCATCGGGATCGGGACAGACTTTACCGCCTGTACGCTTGTTCCGGTAAAGAACGACGGTACGCCGCTCTCTATGCTTTCGGAATACAAATCGGTTCCGCATGCCTATATCAAACTTTGGAAACACCACGCCGCCCAGGATGAGGCAAACCGTCTTAACGCCAAAGCGGAGGAGATGGGAGAAAGCTGGCTTAAAAACTACGGCGGAAAGATCAGCAGCGAATGGGCGATTCCGAAAATATGGCAGGTCCTAAATGAGGCACCGGAGGTTTACGCCGCGACCGATAAGTATATCGAGGCGGCCGACTGGATTGTCTGGCAGCTTTCGGGAGTCGAGAGCCGCAACAGCTGTACCGCCGGATACAAGGAAATTTACAACAAAAATACCGGGTACCCAAGCGTCGATTTCTTCAAGGCCTTGGATCCAAAGCTGTCCAATGTTTTGGACAAGCTCGGAACAGAGATTACGCCGCTCGGAACCAGGGTCGGCGGGGTTACCGAAGAGATGGCGAAGAAGACCGGACTGAAAGCGGGAACGGCGGTTGTCGCCGGGAACGTTGACGCCCATGTCTGTGTACCTGCCGTAGGAATTGACGGGCCGGGGAAGATGCTTGCCATTATGGGAACATCTACCTGCCACATGATTATGGGAACCGAAGAAAAGCAGGTTCCGGGAATGTGCGGCGTTGTTGCCGACGGAATTATGCCGGGATTTTACGGATATGAAGCGGGACAGTCCTGCGTCGGAGACCATTTTAGCTGGTTTATCGACAACTGTCTGCCTGCCGCGTATTATGAAGCGGCAAAAGCGGAAGGGAAAAACATACACCAATACCTCAGAGAAAAAGCGAGCAAAAAGAAACCCGGAGAGAGCGGGCTTTTGGCGCTTGACTGGTGGAACGGAAACCGCTCGGTACTTGTAGACGTCGATTTGACCGGCATGATGATCGGAATGACGCTTCTTACCCAACCGGAGGATATCTACCGCGCCCTGATTGAAGCGACAGCATACGGAACCAAGATTATCGTAGACAACTTTAAGGCGAACGGTGTTGCGGTCGACGAATTTTACGCGAGCGGCGGAATTAGCCAGAAAGACCCATTGATGATGCAGATTTACGCCGACGTCCTCGATATGCCAATCAAGATAGCATCGGCGGCGCACGGGCCGGCGTTCGGAAGCGCTATCTTTGGCGCGGTTGCCGCGGGAAGCGCGGCGGGCGGGTATGACAGCGTCTTTGATGCAGCGCGTGCAATCGGAGCGACCAAGAACGAGAGCTATCAGCCGATCAAGGAAAACGTCGAGATCTATCGGAAACTGTTTGCGGAGTATCAGACGCTCCACGATTATTTCGGACGCGGAGAGAACGACGTCATGAAACGGCTCAAGAAGCTTCAGCTTGAAGTTTCGGGGGAATAAGGGAAGAGGCACATTGCTACAATTCCTTTTGCTGCAATAGTTTCAATTGAGACCTCAAAGAGAACGAATCGAATTGAACTAGGGATCAAGGAAAGTCAGAGACGCTTTCGGAAAAGAAAACGGCAGGTTGTTGAACGCCAAATGACAAAGTCAACAGCAGCGTTGCGCTTTTTTCGGACTTTCTGACTGAACCGACGCGATCCATGCTATTGAACGGACGAACCGAAATAAGCTATGAACAGATTCGGGCGCGGGACAGAGATCAACCGGCGCGCAGTGACGAGATTGGACTACGGATAAAAAGAAAGTCAATGGATGACATCAAATTGTTTGAACGAAGAAAGGGGCGGCATGATGGCAAGAAAAACATTGAAAGAGTATGAGTTTTGGTTTGTAACGGGATCGCAGCTGCTTTACGGTCCGAAGACATTGGAACAGGTTGAAGAGGACAGCCGCAATATCGTTTCGGCGCTCAACTCGTCCGACCTGATTCCCTCAAAGGTTGTTCTGGTTCCGGTTATGAAGACTGCGGATGAAATCACAAAAATGGTCAAGGACGCAAACTACGATGACAAATGCGCGGGCATTATTACGTTTATGCATACCTTTAGCCCGAGCAAAATGTGGATTGCCGGTTTGGATATGCTCCAAAAGCCCTATTGTCATCTCCATACCCAGTTTAACCGGAAGATTCCGAATCTTGGAATCGACATGGACTTTATGAATCTTAACCAGAGCGCGCACGGCGACCGAGAGCATGGGTTTATCGGCGCGCGTCTCAGGATACCCCGAAAGATAATCGCCGGATACTGGGAAGATGAAACGGTACAGCGCCGAATCGGAGACTGGATGCGCTCGGCGTATGGCGTTGCGGTAAGTAAATCGCTGCGCGTGATGCGTTTCGGGGACAATATGCGGGAAGTCGCGGTAACCGAGGGGGATAAGGTCGAGTCCCAGAAGGTCTTTGGATGGCAGGTCAATACCTGGCCGGTCGGACAGCTTGTTGAGGAAATCGATAAAGTAACCGACGCGGAGGTTGACCGCCTTGTTGCGGAATATAAGCAAAAATATGAGATCAACACCAAAGCGATGGACGCTATTCGTTATCAGGCGAAGGAAGAGATCGCGATGGAGAGAATGCTCCTTGAAGAGGACTGTGGTGCATTTTCCAACACGTTCCAAGACCTTTACGGGATGGACCAGCTCCCCGGGCTTGCTTCCCAGCGCCTGATGGAAAAGGGATATGGCTACGGCGGAGAAGGGGACTGGAAATCGGCGGCAATGACCACCGTTATGAAGGCGATGGGCGAAGGGAAAAGCGGCGGAACCTCGTTTATGGAGGATTATACCTACGATTTGACCACCGATGAAGAACTGAGCCTTGGCGCACACATGCTAGAAGTCTGCCCGACTATCGCGGCGGGAAAGCCGAAGATCGAGGTCCACGAACTCGGAATCGGCGGAAAGAATCCACCGGCCCGTCTTGTTTTTGAAGGAAAGTCCGGAGAGGCCATTCTTGTCAGCGTTGTTGACATGGGCGGGCGTTATAGGATGATCGTTCACGATATCAACTGTGTTGATCCGATTTATCAGATGCCGAATCTTCCGGTAGCACGAATCATGTGGCGCCCGGAGCCGGATCTTCTTGTTGGGTCGGAATGCTGGATCCTTGCCGGAGGCGCGCATCACGGGACGCTCAGCTTCGACGTGACAGCAGAACAGATGCGGGACTTTGCGCGGATTCTCGGGATTGAGTTTGTTCATATTACGAAGGACACAACGGTTGAAAAGCTAGAGGAACAGCTGTTGGTATTTGACCTTCTTTGGAAATTGAAATAGAGTCAGGAGAAACCTATGCTGGAGCAATTGAAACAGGATGTTTTTGATGCGAATATGCTGCTTCCGAAATATGGGCTTATTACCTTTACCTGGGGAAACGTAAGCGGGGTAGACCGCGAAAGAAACCTGATGGTCATCAAACCGAGCGGCGTTGAATACGATGTTATGAAACCGAAGGACATGGTCGTCGTAGATCTCGTAACGGGAAAGAAGGTAGAGGGAGACCTCAATCCCTCTTCGGACACCGAAACCCACCTCGTTCTTTACCGGAAATTTTTAGGTATCGGCGGGATTGTACATACCCACAGCCGCTGGGCGACAGTTATGAGCCAGGCGGGGCTTCCGGTTCCGGCGTTCGGGACAACCCATGCCGATTATTACTACGGAGCGGTTCCCTGTACCCGCGCTCTCACTGACGAGGAAATTAACGGAGCGTACGAACGGAACACCGGAAACGTAATTGCCGAAACCTTTGAGGCGATCAAGCCGGAAGATGTTCCCGCGGTTCTCGTTAAGTCCCATGGCCCGTTTGCGTGGGGGAAAACTCCGAAAAAAGCGGTTGAAAGCGCAGTTGTGCTTGAAGAGGTTTCGTTTATGGCTTGGCACAATCTTTCGCTCAACCCGAAACTTCCTGAAATCAATCAGGTTCTTCTCGACAAACATTATCTTCGTAAGCACGGTGCGAACGCCTATTATGGGCAGGGAAAGTAGAAGCACGAAGAATCTGACAGCCAAAAAACGGAAGTTGATTTTTCGGTAATGCGGTCTGAAAGCGGGACAATACTACAGGTATAAATCATTAAAGCGAGCGCGGAGCGCGAGTTTTGGGTTTTTGACAGTCAAAAACCTGAGCGAATGCGAGAAAATGGCGAAACGAAGTGAAGCGTTCACTGATAAAATTAAAGGACGGGCGTTTGCCCGTCCTTTTTTTGCTATTTCAAAAAGCTAAAGAGATTCACCGGGCTTTCTGCCCTCGGCCATCTCTTTTGCGGCGGCATATGCCGCGGCGCGCTTATAGTCCGAATTCCATCGATTGATCCCGATAAAGTCAAACACGTCGGCTTTGGTATGTCGGCAGAATTGCTCCATTTGATGCATACAGTTGATGATCCCGTTGCCGGTTCCGCCGGCGGAAGCGACCAGAAGAACCGGTTTTCCCGCAAGCTTTCCTTCGTCCCCACGTTCGCATCTTCTCAGACGGTCTATCAGACTTTTAAGACCCTCCGCCATCTCGTGCCAATAAACCGGGGTAATCAGGCAAACCGCATCGGCACCGGTTACGGCCTCTTTTGCAAGAGTAAACCCATCGTCGCCCCAGTTACAGGTACGGGCGTCCCGGCAGCTTCCCCAGCCGCCGTTGCAGGTATGGCATCGTTCGATCCCGTCCGGCGTTATGACCTCTACTTCGGCGCCGCCGTCTTTCGCACCGCGAAGAATTTCTTCGAGAACTGAATGGCAAAGACCATTTTCTTTCGGATTTCCGTTTACGATTACAAGTTTCATAAGACAGATTCCTTTCTACACTGAGCGTCAATCAGACGTTCGATTTCTTTGCGGTAAAGAGAGAGGCGAATCGCAAGCGACGGGACAAACAGGTTGTCGGAAATCATTCCTTCAAGCTCGGCGAGCGAAACCCACTTAGCTGCTACAGTTTCCTTTGCTTGAAGAGTTAGATCTATTTCGTGCGTGTCGACAAAAAGAAGGTAACTGTCGATAAAAAAGGTATCACCTCGTTGACTTCCGATGAATTTCAGCCTTTCCTCGCTTACGAGGATTCCTGTTTCTTCAAAGAGTTCGCGTCGGGCTGCCTCTTTGCTGGATTCTCCTGAAAGTACGTTCCCGGCAGTGTTTTCCCATAGATCTGGAAAAATGATCTTTTCCGGCGCGCGAAGGGTCACTAAAAGTGTTCCGTTTTGATTGATGACCCAAATATCGACGATATAGTCAGTCAATTTCATAACGCAAAGCGTTATGAAACAGCGGGGTTTGCCCGTCGGCACGCCTTTGGCGTGCGACTGACTATGCAGCAAGGTTAACGCCGCCACAGACGGCACGCGGCACACGCCGCGAATGAAAAACGCTTTAGCGTTTTTCATTTAACCAGCTATGACTTGGTATTCTCCCGGGGCGAACGGCTCCCCGCGCAGATGCGTTTTTTGAAGCGGACAGCGTTCTCCATCGTAGAGATCGAAGAGTTCGCTCATGTTACGGTTACTCCTCGGTTTGGTCATCTGCAGAACCGGATACGGACTGATCCGCTTGGCGTAGGTCTGCGGTACGCTTTTTCTTCATGATTACTTCGACAATCATGCCGATAATAAATCCCGAAAATAAGAGGACAAGATAGGCCCAGCCTCCAAAAGCCATCGGTTCTCCGGTTAAAGAGAACGATTTAGACGTTACACCGTCGACGATCATCCCGAGAATGCCACCGGCATAAAAGATTAGCCCGCAATAATAAAATCGGACGATAAGCGGCATAACACCGATAACTCCGGTAAGGAGAACAACCTGGAGAAGGAAAGTTTGGTCGGGAAGCGCTCCATAAAACAAAAGATAAAGAACCGAAATCGCAAGCGCATACGCCACAAATAGGATAAGGGCAAATAGAAGGGGGGACATCCGATGTTTCATTTTGATCCTTTCGTTTGGGAATCCGGCTTCCCGTTTTGGTTTTGAAAATTGCGAAGACACATTCCGGTGGACGGACGCATACCGAAGGATTGATAGAAGGGCTGAAGCGGCAAATCGCAGGTTAAATCGACCATATAGAGATCTTTTTGCGTCTCTAACATCAGCGTCGACAAATGTTTTCCGATGCCGCTATTTTGGTAATCCGGCAATACCTCGAGCAACGGGATATAGGCGGAAAGGATTCCGTCGGATATCGCGTTAATAAACCCGACAACCTTTTTGGTTTCGCTGTCAACCGCCAACCAAATCGCGCTGCTATTTTGAAGGATTCTTAGAAATGTCTCGTTCGACGGGGGATTTGGCCAGCCGATAAAAAATCCGGACAGGTTCTCTTCGCATATTCCATTGAGGTGATTCTGGTATTGTATCGGCATTTTTATCACCGGACAATGGTTACAGGGTTTCCAAGACGCTCCAGCGGCGGCATAGCCGGCTCTTTTGGATAACCGACCGCAAGCCCGCCGGTTATCGTTTCATCTTCTTGTAAACCGATCGTATAGAGATAATCCCTTAGAATCGCAGATTCGTCGAGCCAATGGAGCTGGTTGATCCAGCAGCTTCCAAGACCGAGCGAATGGGCGGCAAGCATCATGTTCTCGAGCGCACAGGCAGAGTCTGCCAGCGCGTTTCCGTACCCCTTTTTGTTTGCGGTAACAATTAAAACCGGAGCACTGTAGTAGAAGTCGAAGAAATCAGGTTTTTTTGACCGCTCGATTGCACTTCTCAGGCTTTTGTAGGTTGTTTCATCGGCAGTCATCTTAGAAAACTCGCCTTTGACAATCTCTCCGAGCTTCTTTTTGATATCGTCGTTCAGAATCACGATCATGTGGGTCGTCTGGCTGTTTCCGCCGCTTGGGGCAGCGCGCCCCGCTTCAACTACCGACGAAAGCAATGTTTCGTCCAAAAGGGTATTTTGATAGCTCCGTACGCTTCGGCGGGTAAGAATCGTTTCGATAACACTGTTTTTCATAAAAATTCCTCGCAACTCTTTTTTGGTTCGAACGATCATTTTTGAAACGAGATTGTTTTTCATCCAACTGACTCTATTATACTATAGAAACGGAATTCCGGCGAGGCTTGCAAAAAATGCAGAAACAAAAAAGGAACGCGAAAGCGTTCCTTTGCCGAGCGATATTTTGGTTTAGCTTTGACTTAACGGTCGTTTCGAGGGGCGATTGAATCCCGAAGGAGAACGTCGTGGGCGCCGCCCTCAACGATGCTGGTGGCAGAAACGAGGGTTATCTT
>CAZGYK010000013.1:0-1390 GCA_964530485.1 uncultured Oscillospiraceae bacterium | reverse complement strand
AGACTGACGGAGGAGACGAGGGTAAGGCGGGCTTTGTCCTGAAACTCCTTGATTGAAAGAGCTCCGCAGTTACACATTGTAGATTTGATTTTGCTGAGGGTGATCGGCAGGTTGTCGAGAAGGGTTCCGGCGTAGGGTACGAGCGAATCGACGCCTTCTTCAAACGAGAGTTTTGCATCGCCGCCGAGATCATAGCGCTGCCAGTTACGGGCCCTTGTCGAACCTTCGCCCCAGTATTCTTTCATATAGGTTCCGTTGACCATGACGCGGGCGGAAGGACTTTCGTCGAACCGGGCAAAATAGCGGCCGAGCATACAGAAATCGCTTCCCATTGCAAGCGCCAGCGTAATATGGTAGTCGTGGACAATGCCGCCGTCGGAACAGATTGGAATATAGACTCCGGTTCCTCGAAATACTCGTCGCGCGCCTTGGCTACTTCGATTATCGCCGATGCCTGGCCGCGCCCGATGCCCTTGGCTTCGCGGGTAATACAGATTGCGCCGCCGCCGATTCCGACTTTGATAAAATCAGCTCCCGCTTCGGCGAGGAAACGGAATCCGTCGCGGTCGACAATGTTTCCCGCTCCGACTTTGACCGAATCTCCGTATTTGCCGCGGATATAATCGAGGGTAATCTTCTGCCATTCGGTAAATCCCTCGGATGAGTCGATACAAAGAACGTCCGCTCCGGCATCGACAAGCGCCGGAACGCGCTCGGCGAAATCTCTTGTATTGATTCCGGCTCCGACGATATAGCTTTTAGAGGAGTCGAGCAGTTCAAGCGCATTCGCTTTGTGTTCATCGTAGTCCTTGCGGAATACAAAGCAAACGAGGCGCCGGTTTCCATCGAGAATCGGAAGAACGTTGATTTTGTTGTCCCAGATAACGTCATTTGCCTCGCTCAGCGTAATTCCTTCCATCGCGAAGATAATGCTGTCGATCGGCGTCATGAACTCGCTGACCTTTGTAGAAGGATCCATGCGGCTGACGCGGTAGTCACGGCTTGTCACGATACCGACAAGCTCGCCCGAAGCGGTTCCGTCGGCGGTGACCGCGACGGTTGAGTGACCCATTTTCGCTTTTAGCGCGAGAATGTCGGCGAGCGTTTGGTCGGGGCGGATATTGGAATCGCTTTTTACGAATCCGGCCTTATAGCCCTTTGCCTTCTTTACCATTTCGGCCTGTTCCTCGACCGACTGGGAACCGTAAATAAAAGCAATTCCGCCCTCTCTCGCAAGCGCGACGGCCATCCTGTTATCGGATACCGACTGCATAATTGCGGAGACAAGCGGAATGTTCATAGACAGCGATGGGGTTTCCCCTTTTTTGAATTTGACAATCGGAGTTTTCAGCGAGACATTCGCGGGAACACAATCCTTCGAAGAATAGCC
>CAZGYK010000012.1:7469-17620 GCA_964530485.1 uncultured Oscillospiraceae bacterium | reverse complement strand
TACCGTATGGGCATGACAAACATCATCGATTTTTATTGATGATGTTTGTTTTTTGTCGCATTCTCATAAATTGTGTTACAATAAATCTATAACGATACCCAACATTAAAATCGTGAGACAGGGCTGCTTTTATAGCGATAATTATAATTACATATTGTGTATTAAGGACGCTGAAAAGGAATTGAGATAATCTTGGATGCATTTCAGTCATATGCATATATATTTTTTTGATCCAAAATGCTATTCGGATTATATTCTTTAACAAGTAATAATAACTTATGATAGATATTACTTTATAATACTAAGTCGTAGAGATCTAGAGAAACCAATTTTAAGCCGATGGATTTTCCCTGAGATTTACAATAAAAGTATTTCAAAAACAGGTGAAATTGATAATTTGTTGTGGAGGAAAAAATGAGCGATTATGATGTGGGAGTAAAATTGATTGAAGAAAAATTCGGCGGCGGAAAAGATAATGTGATTTCACTTGCTACAATTGCATGTGAGTCAAGCGAATCCGGAAAGCCCCGCCCTGTTGTGCGCAGTGTAGATGCCTATTATGAGGATGGCACTTTTTATATTGTCACTCATAATAAGTCAAACAAAATGAAACAGATTGCATCTAATCCCGAAGTATCTATTGCAGGCTGTTTAGAGATGTTTACGGCAAATGGTGTTGGTGAAAATCTTGGATGGGTGCTTGAGCCTAAAAACTCGGAAATAAGAGATAAGCTCCGCAACGCTTTTGCAGAATGGTATGATATAGCAAACAATGAAAAAGATGAGAACTGCTGTTTCCTTGCAGTTCATCTCACAAAGGGAACATTGAATGTCAATCATTGGGAAAAACTATACCATATTGATTTCGTTAACAAGTGTGCGATGGAAAGCGGTGGGATTTTTTAATTAGGAATGATAAACATCGACGAATATATATAAACACGGAAACAAACATCATCCGCTATACGGGCAAGCGATGGTTGCGGGTGCTTACAACCCTATCTTTCTTTGTGTCAGCGAACCAGCATAGATATTGGCTCTAAAATGCTAAAAGTTCGACATTTTAACTTTGCCAAGGCTTCCGCAGCGGAACAAAGTTTGAGGCATCAGGAACGGATTTCTCGCCCTTTCTCTATGGCTTGCATTTTTGTACATGTGTTTTTTATGCGTTAATGTTTATTTAAGGAAACAATGGTACCTTAAGTACGTAGTAGCAGGGAGTATTTATGCGAATCGGAGATAGAATTAACTTTGGTAATTATAAGTGGCGTGTTCTTGATATTCACGACAATGCAGCTCTGATCATAACTGAATATATTATTGAACAGCGCGGTTACCATGATAGCTACACGAATATTACATGGGCAGACTGTGCGATGCGAAAATATCTTAACGAAGAATTTTATGATAAATTCACTGAGAATGACAAAACGAGAATTATTCCGGTCTTGAATAAAAATCCTGACAATGAATGGTATCATACCGAAGGCGGCGCGGACACGAAAGACCGTATTTTTCTGTTGAGCACCGAAGAAACGGTGTGTCACTATTTCGGTGACAGTAGTTCAAAATTGTATGGCCCGGGTAAAAAGCAAAGATATTGGTTTGAAAGAAAAGACGAGAATAACGGCAAACGAACTACCGGATTTCCTGATGTATGTAATGGAACTTGGTGGTGGTGGCTACGTTCTCCCGGTCGCGTTGGCGTAAAAGCAGTATATGTGCATGGTGACGGGAATATTGGTATTCAAGGCAACAATATATTAAAGGGTAACGTTGGAGGTCCTTTCCATAATGGAGATAGCCAGGGTGGCGTGCGTCCCGCTTTGTGGTTGAGGATGGGGGAAGAATAGCTTTTTCCAGTGATAAAATCAGAAAGAGTAGATTATTCATGAATGTTTTTATCGTTTATGCTCATCCGAGCGAAGATTCGTTTACATACCATGTTCGCGAGAGCTTTATCGAAGGATTAAATGCAGCCAACCACTCCTATGTAATTTCTGATTTATATCAAATGAATTTTACAACAGATATGAGTGAAGCTGAATATCTTAGGGAAGCAAATTATGATATAAACTCGCCGGTTGCAGATGATGTGATAGAAGAACATAAAAAAATAAATGCCAGTGATGCGATTGTTTTTATATACCCGGTGTTTTGGACAGAGGCACCCGCAAAGTTAGTTGGTTGGTTCGATCGAGTTTGGACATATGGGTTCGCTTATGGAGAAAAAACCATGAAAAAACTCGAGAAGGGATTGATACTTTGCATTGCTGGTCGTTCGCTGCAACATTTAAAAGAACACGGGCATTATGATGCGATGAAAGCAGTTATGTTAGGGGACAGATTGTTTGATAGGGTGAAAGAAAAAGACATTATTGTTCTTGATTCCACAACAAAGTTCAATATGGAAACAAGAACAGCGAATTGGGACAAGCATTTGAAAACGGCTTTTTTAGCGGGGCGAACAATATAGTATCAAACGGTTTGCAAAGTTTGCGCCCACGAACCCTGAAACTGATTTGCTTTGATCAAATTTACCATCGAAAGATATTTCGAAAAAGCCAATTGCATGCGCAATAGGCTTTTTCTTTTACATCGTACAATGTTAAATGTTCTTAGCATCATATGATGAAGAAAGCGAGTCTCGGTAACAGACATGCCATGCTCCGAATTGCGAAAAAAGGTCGCCCAAACGGTTGGGATTTGTGGGGGGTGGCTTGAAACAGTTTCTCTAATCGTACTACAAATTGTCTTTGTGTTTCTTCGCTAGATTGTGTATGATATTTAAAAGGGGTCTTCGGAGGCAGTCCGGAACCCTCGAAAGAAAAGAATTATGAACGAGCGACAGAAACCGGAGGGATACGATGAATTCCTATGAGAGAGTCATAAGAGCAATTGACTTTAATTCCCCCGACAGAGTTCCTGTTTGGAACATAAACGCCGATCAGAAGGAAGGGGATGTTCTTCGGTACAGGCTCCGCATTTACGAGGAGACGTCCGGGGAAGTTCAGGATTACCAGAACGGGCGCAAATCCGAATGGGGATATATTTGGGAGACGCTGGACGACGGAACGATGGGCCAGCCGAAGGAAGCCGTCATCCATACGCTCGAAGATATCGAATCCTACGTTTATCCGTCGGTAAACGAGGAGGTTCGTTTTGCCGATGTTGAATCGTATCTTGAAGAATCGAAAGACTATTACCGCCTCGGAATGCTGACGATTACCGGATATACGACCTATACATTTTTGCGTGGATTTGAAAACGCGATGATGGATTTCGCCGACCGGGATCCGAGGGCTCTCGGATTGTTAAAGGGTATCTTTGATTTCGAAAAGAAACTGATCAAATGCTGTAAAGACAGAGGATTTCATGGGTTTCATCTGGGAGACGACTGGGGAACCCAGCGCGGTATGATTATTTCGCCAGAGATGTGGGATGAGATTTTTGCGCCGTTATACAAAGACATGATCGACTATGCCCATCAGCTTGGGATGCATATCTGGTTCCACAGCTGCGGCAATTTTACGGCGATCGTCGAGCGGCTCCATAATCTTGGCGTGGACGTGATCAATATCGCCCAGCCAAATGTGGTTGACTACGAGATGATTGGCGAAAAACTGAAGGGAAAACAGTGCTTTCTGATGCCTCTTAGTTATCAGACGACCTCGATTTCGGGAACGCGCGAAGAGATTTTCGCTGAAGCGGAAAAGATGTATCGAACCCTTGGCGTAAAAGAAGGCGGGTTTATCGGATATACCGAGGAATATTCGAGCATGGGAATGTCGAGAGAAAACTTTGAAGCCTGCAAAGAAGCATTCAAGAGGCTCGGAAAACAGTAAGAGATTTTGTAAAGAAAGCGTTATGAATCAATTAACAAAAGAGAAGCTTCCTGCTTCTCTTTTGTTTATATACGGGTCGCGAAAAATGTGATAAAATGTCAGAAGAGGTGATGTTTTGAACAATACAGCTGTGTTGATTACCTACGCTTCTATCACATTGATCTTTCTAATCAGTATCTTTATCATCTGGAACGGAAGCAACCGTAAAATGCTTCCCGTCAAATTTCTTTTGGCGTTGTCCGGGTGTATTTTGTGTTGGACACTTTGTTATATCCTCTATTACCTGACCGACAATGCGGGTTTGGCGCGGATTCTTTATGACGTTAAAATCCCGTTTGTTGCGCTCTCAACACTCTTTACCTTTTGCTTTACACTGTCGTTTTTTAAACTCGAAAAACGGGTTCACAAGGCAGTTTGGATTCTGATTCTTATGATTCCGCTGATGACGACGGTTTTCGCTTTTACGAGCCCGCTCCATACGATTCTTAGGACCTCTCTCGTCATAGAAATTGGCCCGCTCAATATCGCCGACAACCATCGCGGTTGGTGGTACTGGGTACATACGGCATATTGTTATGGGATGATGATGGTTTCGTTTATCGTGATTATCTATCAGTATATTCGTCAGGTTTCGGAAATTCGGGCGGCATCGCGATATATGGTTCTTGCAATCACGCTCGCCGTCGGGACAAATACCTGCGCGCTGACCGGGATTTTTGCGATTCCGGTTGACGTTACGCTGATCGGGCTCTGTCCGGCATTGATTTTGTTTTATATGGCTTTGAGCACCAGCGAACGTATCGGTTTTCTTCAGGTCGCCAAAGGGGAAATCTTCGACTTACTGTTGGCTCCGATTTTTATAACCAATGATCAGGACGTCATTATTTCAAAGAACCTCGCCGCCGATCAGTGGCTGCGTGAACAAGGGGCAAAGGGTGATGGCACCTATAGCCGCCTTCTTGAAGAGCTCAAGGATCAGGGAGCGACAACCAGCGTCTCGGAAGAAGACGGAAGCGTTGAAATTACTGTTATCAGGGGTGACAATACCCTGACCTACAAAATGCGGGACGATCTGATCGGGGGAAAGAGAGCCGGTATGGCGGGGCGGTTCGTTCTGTTGGAAGATGTTACTAAGACCAATCGGTTGATCGCAACGCTCTCCCGTCACGCGGGTAACGACCCGCTTACGGGTCTTCAAAACCGCTATGCGTTTGAAAAAGCGAAACTGGATTACGATAAACCGGAGTACTGGCCTTTGGCAGTGGTCTATGGAGATCTTGATTCTCTGAAAATAATCAATGATAAGATGGGGCACAAAATGGGGGATAACTATCTTATTGAGGCGGCGAAGCGGCTTGAAGAAATCTGCGGAGAGAGCGGGAGCGCCTATCGAATCGGCGGAGATGAGTTTGTCATGCTGCTGCCGCAGTGTACAGTAGAGCGCTCGAACGAAATTGTTCTGAAAGCACAGGAATCGGTTGCTTCTATTGACGGACTTCCCGCTTCGATATCCCTCGGCAGTGCGGTCAAGGAACGCGCCGATCAGAATCTGGATTTTTTGATTGAAGATGCGGATGCGCGCATGTACGAGCTTAAGCAGTTAAAAAAGAGGCAGAAAAAATAGGGCTGATCTCAGGAAGAAACGCCGTTTTGCGCTCAATGCGCGGAACGGTGTCTTTTTTACTGTAATAATTTCCAGAATATGACGATGTTTGGCTGACGTAAAACGGGATGGGTTATTATGGGATATGTGGTAGAAAATGTATGGATGCTGTGATATAATAACAAAATGTTTTCAAAAATTTGGGATTATTCTTAGATTGGTGATGGTCCATGATGAAGTCTTTCAGGAATAAAGTAAACAACCTCCTTTTTGAACTTGCATCAAAAAGCCGGTCGATGGATGAATTTCGATATACCGTAACCATGCGTATCATGGTGATGGTATCGGTTATTCCGCATATCGTCTTTTTTGTTGGTTCGCTGGGGTCGGAATATGTTCAATTTATATACCTGAACGCTGCAAGTATCGCAATATATGCATTTATCTTTTTTTTAATTCAAAAAAAGATGTTCCGCGCTTCGGTTGCGGTAATCTGTTTTGAAATAGCCTTTTTTTCCCTGTTTAGTGTTGCCTATTTCGGATTTGATTCTGATTTTCAGTGGTACATTCTTCTGGCGATGGTACCGCAGTTTTTATTTGTTGACACAACGAAGTTACAGCGTCTCCTCACCACTCTTTTTCTATACCTATCCCTTTTGGCGGCAATCTATATTGACCGGATTGGTGAGCCCCTTTATAACAGCACGCTTTCGTTTACGAATCGTGTCCTTAACGTAAATCTTGTTTTTTGGGGAATCGCGTTTCAACTTGGTCTAATCCAGGTTGTCAAATGGGTTACCGACAGTATTGAAAAAAGGAATGTTGAGAGAATCCGGATGGAATCTTGGATCGATCCGTTAACCGGACTTTATAACCGCAGGTATGCGGAACAATTTTTCTTGGAAATTACAAAAGAAAAGCGTTCCGCACATTCTACCCAACATGTTTTTGCGATGATTGATATTGATAATTTCAAGCAAATCAATGATCAACACGGCCATGTGGTCGGAGATAAAGCGCTTCAGGGTTTGGCGGATCTTTTAACCGGGAACCTCAGAAGTACGGATATGATCTCGCGCTGGGGCGGAGAAGAATTCCTGATTGTCCTGACCGGGCTTCCGCTTCAACAGGCTGAAACTCTGATGGACAAACTGCGTTTAAAGGTAGAAGAACAGGAAATCGTGACCGATGGGTTCGCTTTGGGATATACCATCACAATCGGCGTGTCGGTGCTTGAGAAAAGAGACGTAAAATCGGCAATTGCCCGCTGTGACGAACATCTCTATTACGGCAAAAACAATGGAAAGAATCAGGTCGTTTCACGGATATTATAGGATATCGCGTTTCGAAGCGGAAAACAGATTAAAACCAGCTGCACAACCATGCAGCTGGTTTTTTTGGAAGATTCTTTATTGGGCGATTCGCATTTACAGCGGTTATTTCTCTTTTTTTACCTTTTCCGCGATGATCTTTTTTACGCTTTCCATATCAATTGGTTTTGCGATGTGGTCGTCCATTCCGGCTAACCTTGCCTTCTCGATATCTTCCCTGTAAGCGTTCGCTGTTATGGCGATAATCGGTACGGATTTTGCATCTTTCCGCGAAAGACTTCGAATTTGTCTTGTAGCCTCGTATCCCCCCATCACAGGCATTTGGATATCCATAAAAATGATATCGTAGCCGCCTTCTTCCGACCTTTCGAACAATTCGACGGCCTGCTTCCCATTCTCTGCCTCGTCGATCACGATTCTGGTATCAGACAACAATTCACGGAAGATCAACCGATTGATTTCAATGTCTTCAACGAGAAGAAGACGCATTCCGGTAAAATCGTAGCCGTAGATAGATTGCTCCGTACCTTCCATTTGTCCAGGAATGCCGGTCTTATCAAAAGAAAGCGTAAAATAAAATGTTGAGCCAAAATCCGGTTTGCTCTCAACGAGAATGGTTCCGCCCATCATGCTGACAAGGTTTTGGCTGATCGCAAGTCCAAGACCGGTTCCGCCATAACGGGTGGCAATCGTATCGTCAGTTTGTTCAAAGGCGGTAAATAGCCTCGAAACCTGTTCCTCGGTCATGCCGATTCCGTTATCGGAAACCTTGAACTGATAGACGGCTTTATCCTGCGTTTCGTCCAAAAGAACGGCTGAAAACAGAATCTCTCCGCCATTTTCCGTAAACTTTACGGCGTTGCCGAGAAGATTGAGAAAAACCTGTTTTAATCGGAGAGCGTCACTATTGATGATCCTGCCGGATGTATTGTGAAAATCGGTAAGGAATCGAATTTCTTTTTCTTGGCACTTTGGTTCGATCATTCCCGAGATTTCCCGAAGGACATCCGACAACGAAAACGGGTCCAGAACAAGCGTAAATTTTCCGGATTCGATTTTTGACATATCGAGAATATCGTTGACGAGATCCAGAAGATGCCGCGAAGCGGACGAAATCTCGTTGACCGAGGAGACAGCCTTTTCGGAAAGACCTGGCGACCGTTTCACCACCTGCGTCATACCCATAATCGCGTTTAACGGCGTTCTAATTTCGTGGCTCATCCTAGCAAGAAAGTCGCTTTTAGCGGAAGACGCGACCTCGGCAGCGCGGGTTTGAACCTCGAGTTCGGCCGTTCGCTTTAGAACGAGTTTTTCAAGATTTTTTCCGAGCTTTCTGTTTCTGATGAACATGTGAAGGATCAGGATCAAACCAAGCATGGCGATCAGAAAGAAGATAACAAGATAAGGAAACGCGTTCCGGATCATGGCATCTCGGTAATCAAAAGTTTTTCTGGTCCAGCTTTCGGTTATCTCATTTGTGTTGACCAGCATCTGTGCTTTGCTCATAATCGAACAGAGCAATGCCTCGTTCTTGTTAAATCCAAACTTGGAGTCATAGGTTCGGTTGAAAATCAAATTCGCCTTAAACGAAGGGTTCTCGGAATAGTTTGTGATCGAAAGAAGCAGGTTCCGCGTAGCCATGACAAAATCAATTTCACCGTTTTCCAGCGCAAGAAAAGCGTCTTCGTTGGTCATGTAGGTCGTTGCTCCGGTATGCTGAGGGAACCATTCATTAAATGCTTCGGCGTAAACCGATTCGTAGATTAGCCCGACTTTTTGAGAAAGAACCTCATTGATTGAGATATCTTCTCGGTCTGCTAAGGATATCAGCGCAAATTGATCCGTAGTATAGGGTTCACTTGTCCAAAGATAATTCCCTTCCCGTTCAGGGGAAGGAACTAGTTCAGTGACAAAAGAGGCTTTTCCGTCCAAAAGAAGCTCGAGGAGTTCGTACCATTCGTCGTGCGGTTGATTGGCTATCGTAAACGTCAGGCCGGTCAGTTCGCTGATGTTGTCTAGAACATCAATCGCGATTCCCTGAAACTCCGTTTCGCGGTCGTTGAAGAAACTTGCTGGGTAATTGTCCGATTCAGCGACAAATAAAACCGGATCATTGGTATCGATCCGTTCTTTGAGATAGGCGGCTTCCTCTTTTGTGAGCCGGTTTTCAAATTTATGTATCCGGTATTCATTTTCACCTTCTCGATAAAGGCTGTTGAGCTTCGAGACAATTCCCTCGTCCAGACATTTTTGTACGATGTCAATAAACGGAGCCAGCTCTTCCTGCGCAGTTGAGAATGAAACCGGAGTATAAATGAGCGGGAAATACTCCTCGGCGACGATCGATTCATGGTGATCAAACGCTGCTTCCGCAGTATTGTCGTCAAAAAAAGCGTTAATCTGTCCCGTTTCCAAAAGGAGAACAATTTCTTCGTAATTGTCGACAAAGACGGGTTCGAACTCCTCGTGGGAACTGTTTTTAACAAAGTTATAAGATGTAGAACCCTCGAGAAAAGCATACTTTAGCGGTTGCTTTTTTGCGAGTTCAGAGAGAGGGTCTGACTCTCGAGGCATAAATATTTTTAATGAGCGCTCGGCAATCGCATCGGTCATATAATACTTGTTTTCGCGTTCAGGCGTTTTGGTAAGCTCTCCGGAAAAATGAATGGTACCGTTGTCCATACCGGAGATCAGCTCTTCCCACTCGAAAAGTTTCGGTTCAAACCGGATTTTGAACATGTCGGAAAGACATTGACAAAAAAGAGATGAGAAGCCGCCGATGCTGCCATCGTTTTTTCGAAACGCCTCGGTCGACTCGTTGATCCCGTAAATAAAAACTGCCCCTGTTGAGCGAAACGCTTCAACAACGGCAATCTCATCCTCGGTGATACCGGGGATGTCCTGATAGCTCGTATAATAGGAACCCTCGCCTTCGGATGAAGGAGAGGGTGTTTTTTCTTTTGCATACGCCGGGATTGTCAAAAAGAGGGCAACAACCAAGATGATACACAAAAGCGTAGAAGTTCGTTTCACAGATAATTTTACCCTTGATCCAACATATTTCATACGATCAATCTCAATATATCATACTACCTTATATTGTCAAATTGAGGGGTTGGAAAACGCGGGTTAAAAGAACGCGAGAAGTTTAAACAAATAGACAAACCCGAAAATGGTCAGAATAGAGAATGCGGTTGTAAATACAATGATCTCCCCCATCAGTTCATCGTCTCCGCCGGCCTCTTTTACCATAGGAAGCGTACTGACGGCGGTTGGGGTCGCGAACGCACAAAGCATAGCAACAAGACTCGCGTCGCGGAATCCGAACAAAAACACGCCAATCGGAACAGTAAGCAATGGGGTAATAATTAG
>CAZGYK010000012.1:0-7459 GCA_964530485.1 uncultured Oscillospiraceae bacterium | reverse complement strand
CTTTCAATGTAAACGAGGCGCCGAGAGCGACAAACGCGACCGGAGTTGCGACCGCAGCAAGGGATTTTACCGGGGACAGAATCATCTGGGGAAGGGAAAACGGAAGAAACTGAGCAATCATGCCAAGAACCAGTCCGTAGATGATCGGGTTTCGAACCGAGCGCCAGATCAATGTCAGGGGCTTTACCTTTTCGCCTCTGAAGATTTCTATTGCCATGACCGCAAAGAAATTGGTAACGAGAATGACAACCGAGATCATCATGAGAACATTCGAAACCTGTTCCGAATCCCCGAGAATTCCGAGAGCAAGAGGTAAACCGTAGATCGCCGTATTCGGGCGGTACATCCCAAGGATAAACGCCGAGCAGCGCTTTCTGTCCTTGACGAACATCGGGACAAAAATCATGGTAAGTATAAAAAGAATGATCGCCGCGATTACCGCAAAAAGAAGGAACTTCGGATTTGCACCGTGGAGAAGATCTCCTTCGCAGATATTCGAAAACAGCATGACCGGCAGAAAAAACCGGACATTGACCCGGTTGAGTTCCGCAAGACCATGTTCGGTAAACATGCCAACTCTTTTCATGAGCCAGCCCGCGAACATCATCACAAAAAGCGGCAAAACAACATTGACCGAAGACAGAAACAGATCCATAGAACGAGCCCTTCCATTTACTTCGAAACAGTACGATAAGATCGCAAATACACGGTTTTTTTCGCAGTTTCAAAAAAATTATCCCACAAGTTTAAATTGTAAGCTCTCTTTTGCGATAAGTCAAACTTGTTGAAAGTAAAAAAAGTACTTTATTACGGATCAATTCAAAAAGGATGCCATAAATGGCATCCTTTTCGTCCGATATCAAAATGCGATGGTTAATGTAGTTATAGGCTAATCCTTTTTTTCCTTCATCATTAGGAATTCAGAAATACCTTGTCTGTACAGGTTTGGGAGTTCTCCTACTTGGCAATAGCCTAAATCTTCATAAAATCGCATTGCATCCGGATTGAAATCCGAGACAACTAAGAATATCTTTTTGTTCTGAGCCAAAAGTGTGTCTTCAAGAAAATCCATCATTTTCTTTCCGATACCCATTCCCCGGCATCCCCTTTTTACCGAAATCAGATGCAAATATGGGAATGAATGAAAAGCGCCATTTGGGATATAGTAGAAAAAACCCGCAAAAACACCCTGATAAAGAGCAACATAGAGGGTTCCGTAATCGAGCCCTTCTTGAATCGCGGCAAGAGCACTTCCGTCTCGTTCGAAATAGTTCAGTCCCAAATCGGATTGTTCGAGGGCATCTACACAGTCGGATAGATACGCGGGACTCCCTTTGATGATTACAATATCCACGGGCGTCACCAAATCTTTCTGTTTCTGCTGCGGATTTATATAGTCAGTCAATTTCAAAACGCTAAAGCGTTTTTCATTTAACCAGCTATAAAACGCCGTTTTCTTTCAGGTAAGCTTCGAAGATCTGGGCCGCGCCGCGCACATAATCGATACAGGGCCAGTGGTAGGTTGCTATCTCTTCCTCGGTTAACGGAACTTCACGAGGCGTCTTCGAAAAATCCGGTTTCAGATCTAGAAGGTTTGAGCATACGATATTCTCATATCGTTCGAGAAACCGATCGGTCAGGCTCGACGCCGCTTCATATGTTTTCATTTTTTCCTCGGCGCTGTGTGTTCCAAACAACAATCCGAACACAATTCCGAGGCCGCTGACTGCGCCGCAAAGGTCGCGCTTTCTTGCGAATCCGCCGCCGAATGGTGAGGCGAGGTTTAAGAGATCTTCTTCGCTGATCTTATCAAGAACGAGGTCGCTGAATGCGCCGGCAACCGATTGGGAACAGCTGAATCCGCTCCGGAACAATTGCTCCGCTTTGTCTGCATATTTCATTTGGGTATCTCCTTTTAGTTAGACCTTGTTTTTTGGCATTTTAGCATATGGATCGGTGCGTGGAAGCCACTCGAGCAGAGGCACGATTTCGGCGTCCCAAAAACCCCATTCGTGTTCATATCCCGGAATGTCGCGCCAGACATGCTTGATTCCCTTTTCGTCCAGCAGCTCATGAAATTCTACGTTTGCTTCGTAGAGAAAATCTTCATGTCCGCAGGTCAGGAAAATTTCCGGCATCTTTACCTTGTCTTTGACGTTCTTTTTCAAAAGATCGAACGTGTTGACGCGGACAGGGTCATTTCGTTTAAAATCGATTCCGGACGACATCGCACCGATTGCGCAGTATTTGTCGCAATTGGTCAGCCCGTGGGTCAGCGCGCCATATCCGCCCATCGAAAGGCCGGCGATATAGGTGTCCTCTCTGCGGTCGGAAATCGGGAAATGCGCTTTTACAAACGACGGGAGTTCATTCGCGAGAAAATCGAAAAACTTGTCTCCGTTCGGAATGTTCATGTAGGCCTTGTTGTCGGTTGAAAGAGTAACCAGAGCGATTCTATATTCCTCGACGTGGCGTTCGATACTTGTATAGCGGGACCAAACCCGGTGGTCTCCCCCGAAACCATGGAGCATATAGAGAACCGGATACTTATGCTCGGGAGTATGATCCATCTTTTTCTTATTGTCGAGATCAATCGGAGTGTAGGAAGGAATTACGACCGAGATATCGACCGCATACTGAAGGGTGTAGGAATAGAAGTTGCAGCTAAATTGTGCCATAGAATCCTCCTGTCAAGCCTTAAAGGCTTTCTTTGTTTTGCGCATGAAACCATTTTTTGTCGTGTTTTTCAAAGCGAAAGGTTTTAGGTTTCATTGTTTTATGTACAATACCTATTTTACAATGAAAACTTGAAAAATTAAAGCTGATAAACTAAAATTAACTTACTGACAGTGTGTCGAGAGCTTGAAACCCGGTTGTTAGTATAGGTTTATTCTGTTGTACAGCTGCCAAATACATAAAGGAGCTAGAAAAACGATGAATATAATTTTTTGTGAAGATTACGAGGAGATGAGCCGTAAATCAGCGGCGATTATCGCTTCGCAGATGATTCTCAAACCGGACAGCGTAATTGGGTTTGCGACCGGAGCAACGCCGATCGGGCTCTATAAGAACTTGATTCAGCGCCATCAGGACGGAGAAATTTCGTTTTCGGAAGTAAAGGCGTTTAACCTGGATGAGTATGTTGGCGTTTCAAAAGATGTTGAAACAAGTTTTGCCTCTTTTATGAAACGAAATCTTTTTGACCATGTTAATATCAAACCAGAGAATACAGACATCCCCGATGGCGCGGCGAAGGATCTTGACGCTGAATGCCGGCGCTATACCGAGGCGCTTGATCTCCTGCCGGATGGAATAGATTATCAAATTCTTGGGATCGGTGCGAACGGACATATCGGTTTTAATGAGCCGGAAGATCATTTTCCTCTTGATACGCATGTAATCGCGTTGACCGAGTCTTCAATTGAAGGGCAGAAACCGTTTTTTGACGACTACAGCAAAATCCCGACCAAAGGTCTTACAATGGGTATTCGCGCGATTATGGATGCGAAACAGATTCTCCTTGTAGCGAATGGGGAAGGAAAAGCGAAGATTCTTGAAACCGCTTTATTCGGAGAGGTCAAGCCGCAGGTTCCGGCGTCAATCCTTCAGCTTCACCGCAACGTAACCGTGGTTGCCGACCGGGCCGCGTTGTCCGTCATTCTTGAAAAACACCCGGAATGCATCCTGTAATCGGAACGGCTTCTTCACGAATCTTTCACATATTTGTGGTATTCTGGCTGTATTGATCCGTTATAATCAGCAGCATTCAATCATGTAATGTTTGAACGGCGCGGCGCGGATCGCGCAGTTGCCTGAGGCAATTTTGCTTGATTACATCGCCAATGAATTGTATTTTACGATAAGCGTATTTGCGGTGTATTTAAGCGAGTTGACGATATCATGTGGATACCAAAAAAACGCTGGCCTTCGATCAATAGACGAAAGCCAGCTGTTTTACAAAAAAGATACAAGGGATGGTAAAACATTTGAGACAGAAGATTATTGGATTGGTTGCCGTGTTGCTTTTGGCCGCTATAGTGATGTCGGGATGTTTTCTTTACGATGAGTCGGTAGGGGACAATATTGGCCCGTTTGTCGACCCGCTCAACAATCCTTCGGAAAACTTCCTGCCGGACGGAAATGCAAAAAAAGCGGTTGAGATACCGCTTGAAGAGACAAAAGTCGAAGGGAACGCTGCGGACGACGGGATTGTTGTTATCGACGATAATCATATTCGTCTGACCAGCCCGACGATTGTAGAAGCGGTAAAGGAAACCGGTGAAGAGGGAAAACAGAACGTCCCCGTCTATTATTTTGAGCGGGATGGCTTTCGGTTTGAAGTTCCGTTCCTTTGGCGAAAAACAATGGTAGTCGACGTTATTAAAGAAGTTGACGATGGTCATGATTTGACCTATTATGTTTTCAGTTATGTTCCGGCCGACCAAAGCGTTACCCCGCCGATGGAAGCAAAGGTGATGACCATTCGAATTTCACCCTATGACCACTATACGGATTATCGCCACAGCAACAGCACAAAGGAAGAAGAGGGCGTTTCTCCGATCAAGAACGCGCCAAAAAGGGATGACGGGAATGTGTACACGCTCCTCAAACCGACCGAAGGAATTCTTCCGGACGATTTCCCGGACGTAGACGGATATTTATCCATTCTGAAGGTTCTCGGCGAGAACCTTGGATTCCAAAGAATTGGGATCGACGACGTTGTTACCGGTCAATAATCTAGTAAGAAAAAGGCCCCCGAAATTTCGGGGGCCTTTTTGATCGGACTTTTTTCAAAGACCGGACAGGCTGTTTGGCGATGTCCGTTTTGATTCTGACGTAAGACCAAAATGTCGAAAATCTGATTGGTTTATTATCCGCAATATAGGCGCTCGGAATCGTGATTTTCGATCAAAAAAGTGATAGAAAGAATCTTATTTTTTTCATTGACTTTTGGTTTCGGCTCTCGTATGGTTATCTTAAGGAATGATTGAGAGAGGGGAAAACGATGGGTATGGTAGGTTTTATTGGACTTGGAATTATGGGGAACCCAATGGCATTGAATCTGCTTCGTGGCGGAGTTGACCTGATGGTTTATGATGTCAGCGATAAGGCGGTGTCGGCGCTTACAGATCAAGGCGCAAAACGAGGAACGCCGGCGGAAATCGGAGCGTCCTGTGATCTTGTTTTTACAATTCTTCCGAACGGAGAAATTGTGAAAGATGTTTTGTTTTCAAATAGCGGCGTGATGCAGGCGATGCCTGGCGGGGTTGTTGTAGACATGAGTTCGGTAACGCCGGTAGACAGCGCGTATTGCGCCGAAAAGCTTGCGGAAAAAGGAATCGGTTTTTTGGATGCTCCGGTCAGCGGCGGAGAACCAAAAGCGATCGATGGGACACTTGCAATTATGGCCGGAGGGGAACAAAAAGACTTCGAAAAAGCCCTTCCCTGCTTCAAAATCATGGGTTCTTCGGCCACGCTGGTTGGAAAGGTCGGGAGCGGAAGTACGGCAAAACTCGTAAATCAGGTTATTGTAAACGGTACGATCGCGGTCGTATCCGAGGCGTTTGTTCTCTGCGCGAAGGCGGGCGTCGACCCGGTTACGGTCTATGAAGCGATTCGCGGCGGGCTTGCCGGAAGTACGGTTTTGGATGCGAAACTTCCGATGATGGCGTCGAGAAACTTCAAACCCGGCGGAAAAATCTCTATCAACCATAAGGACATAACCAACGTCCTGAAAACCGCCCACGCGATCGATTGCCCGATGCCGCTTACTGCGATGTTGTTTGAAATTATGCAATCGCTCAAGGTTGCCGGCCAGATGGACGATGACCACTCCGCAATTGTCAATTATTTCGAGCGTCTTGCAAATGTTGAAGTCGAGTCGAAATAACTGTTTTTGAAACAAACAAATGGGGGCTCTGTATGGAACGAAAAAGCTTGAAAGAAGTACTCTTATCAGCGCCGGAGTTTCGGTTTTCGGCGGATGAGGAAATCCAAAAGGCGCTGATCGGATTTGATTCGAAGATCGTTGTGTTGGATGATGACCCGACCGGCGTCCAGACCGTACATGATATTCCGGTCTATACCGCGTGGGATCAGACCTTCATCGACAGCGGGTTCAAGGATGAGGGAATGTTTTTTATCCTGACGAATTCCCGCGGTGTTTCAGCGAAAGAGGCGGAACAGCTCAACGCAGACATAGCGTCTCGGGTTTTCGACGCGGCAAAGCAGGCGAAGAAGGATTTTGTCCTGATCAGCCGAAGCGATTCAACCCTTCGAGGGTACTATCCGCTCGAGACAAAAACACTAAAAGAGACTCTCGAAAACAAGGGATATCCTCTCTTTGATGGTGAGATTATCTGTCCGTTCTTCGTTGAAGGTGGAAGATATACCGTCGGGAATGTCCACTATGTTCTGTCGGGGGACGAGCTGGTTCCGGCGGGTGACACTGAATTCGCAAAAGACAAAAGTTTCGGGTATCGGAACAGCGATCTGACCTGCTGGGTTGAAGAAAAGACCGGCGGGGTTTATCCGAAAGATGGCGTTGCGGCGGTTTCGATTGAAACAATCCGCGTTGGCGGTCCGGACGCCGTCTCAAAAATCCTCATGGGCGTTTCTGGATTTGGGAAAGTTGTCGTCAACGCGCTTTCTTATGAAGATATCAAGCTTTTCCTCGCTGGCTATATCAAAGCGGTAGGCGCAGGGAAACGGTTTATGTTCAGAAGCGCAGCGGCGATTCCGAAGGTTCTTGGCGGAGTAAGCGATCAGCCGCTCCTAACAAAAGAACAGCTTGTTGCGGGAAACCGGAACGGCGGGTTGGTCGTTATCGGGTCACATGTTGCGAAAACGACAAAGCAGCTTGAGGAGCTTTTGAAAGAGACAAGAATTACTCCGGTTGAATTTGATCAACATTTGGTTTTGGATCCCGGTCTGTTCCAAAAAGAACGGGAAAGGGTACAGGCACTAATCAATGATTTGATCCAAAAGGGAGAGGATGTCGTCGTCTATACCCGGCGCGAACGCCTTGACCTCAATACCGGGAACCCGGAGGATGAACTTCGGCTTTCCCGCGAGATTTCCGACGCGGTAACCGGATTTGTGAGTGGACTTACCGCGAAACCCGCCTATATTATCGCGAAAGGCGGAATTACGTCGAGCGATATCGGTACAGTTGGGTTACAGGCGCGAAGAGCGATGGTAGCAGGGCAGGTTTTGCCGGGAATTCCGGTTTGGAGGCTTGGAGAAGAGAGCCGGTTTCCCGGAATGGCCTATATCATTTTCCCCGGAAATGTCGGAGGCGAAGACGCGCTGAAAGTGATTGTTGAATCGCTTCAATAAGCCGAGAGAAAGATAGGACGGAGCTTAACAGGTAAAACGGAAAAAGAAGCCGCCATATGGCGGCTTCTTTATTTGTATCCCTTAGCGGAGTTTATTTCCGAGACTTCTCAGGTCTTCAATT
>CAZGYK010000011.1:13658-19204 GCA_964530485.1 uncultured Oscillospiraceae bacterium | reverse complement strand
CTAACCTTTTTGGGGACCTTTTGCTAACATTTTTACTTGACGAACACACACCTGTTGCTTATCAATTAAGTCATCTAATATAAACAGGAGCAAACTACTATTGAAAATCGTAGCGGTTCTCTCACTTTTTGCAATGTATCGGTGTTGATTTCGATGTACTCCATAACTTGGCGGTACAAGGAGCAAAAGAAGATACTGGATGCCGCCCTTGGCCGGCAGAGAGATATCCACGGGGTCATCTGTGAACAGGCAGAAAAAAGTGCCCCCAGCGCGGCCGCAATCAAGGCGGCACAGGAGGCACTTCAATCGGATGAACTTAGGAGGGAGCTTGCCGACCTGCTGATCGACAAAATATTGGTTTATCCCGATAACCACATCGAGATTCAGTGGAAGGTTTCGGGTTTCGGCTGCATTGATGCGGCTGACACGGATGGCTTTTGTGTCGCTAATTGAGTGTGCAAGTAAATAAGCATGAAAATATGTCAAGCCCGAGACAAATTTCTTTTTGTCTCGGGCTTGACATTTGGGTGGTCGGGGCGACAGGACTTGAACCTGCGGCATCTTGCTCCCAAGTGGCAAGCTCTGTTTTCATAATATAATTAATCGTTGCCTTAACGCCTAATTTTGGCTTTTCCTTCACGCTTTCCACTCGTTTCTTTTACCTAACCATTTTCTGACCCAAAAACGCCCGCTCCGGCTTTAGCCTCGGCGGGTTTGTTAGATGGTGGATCGTTACTTCTTTCTTAGCCTTTTACCCGGCTGATTGCGCCGGTCATTAATTTCATCAAAAACCCATTTTCTTCTAATATATGGCGGAAAATAACGCCATATAAACGAGAATGGAAAAAGTAATACATTAAAAACATGGCGAAAGGGATGCTTTGATTCTCTTAATCGCTTTGGAAGTTTGGATCGATTATGCCTGTTCCACATTTCCCACATGATTTTCCTGGACCTCCCCTCGTCCGGTGTCTTTGCGTATAAACCTTAAGTCAATTGTACAAAACTTAACTTCGTATGTAACTATTATCGCACAAAGTTGACATGATAGATAGCGGCATACTCCGCAAATAAACCTGAAAAAGAAATCACTCTGTCTTTCGACTTTGTTCAATCTATATTTAACTCTAAAGAAACGGTAACTAGCCTATAGGTTCATTATGAGATCACTTAATGGAGAGGGAGAAGGGCAATCATAACAGAAATACCAAAAACAATATTCACGTTGGTACTTATTAGAGGTAGAGTGCGGAGTTATCAGATTATCCTAACTTCTGCGCAATAACCCTCAATCTTTTATTTGGCAAATGCCACTGAGTTCCATCCCATTGGTATGGTCTAAGTTCGTTCTCAATTTCGTCTATCACTTCAATTCGTTCGTTGTTATCAAACCAATCCATTTCAAAAGAAAAGATTTGGTTTATCCAATTTCTTAAAGCTACTTCACCTTCAATTAATTTTGTGTCTATGTCGTATGTTTCAATTGTTTCAATAATAAATCCATGCTTTTCAAGCAACTTTTTGTACTCATCCTGTGTTGGATAGTAAAACCTCAACGTATACTCCTTGCCCCTGCTAATGCAGGCCTTATTAACGGCATCCAACATATGCGCTATGTTACCTGAAGCACCAAACTCACATATAAATACTCCATTGTTAACCAATACTTGATTAACACTTTCTAAAAATATATCTTGATTTTTTATGAAGTGAAGCACTGCATTTGAAAAAGCAGCATCAAAGTAGTTGTTCCAAGGAAGCTCACATGCATCCACTGTTTTAAACTCAATATAAGGAAACGACATTGTTGCTTTTTCTATCATAGAAGCAGATAGGTCAATTCCTATTACTTGTTTTGCAAATTTGGAAATCTCATTGGTTAACACCCCTGTCCCGCAACCAATATCGAGGACTTTATGTGGATTAAAATTACGCAAAACATCTACTAATTTCGTTCCGTGCTCAGTTACTCTGCCACAGGTTGACTGATAATTCTCTGCATTCCAGTTCATACCGTTATCGCCTTTCCACACCGCGCAGTATCCGACGAATGTGACATAATGTTTATTTTTGCTCTGGTGTCGGGTATAGCCATTTGGTGCACCTACTTTTATTTTACCACGCAATGTAAAACAAGTCGAACGCTTTCGCATTCGACTTGTTCCCTTGTCTTTCGATAAAAATCTTGGTCGGGGCGACAGGACTTGAACCTGCGGCATCTTGCTCCCAAAGCAAGCACTCTACCAAACTGAGCTACGCCCCGATTTTTATAGCAACACAACGATTTTAGCACAACCGCATCTTTCTGGCAAGCACTAGAATAAATGCGTCTAAATATCTATCCGTTGAGAGGAATAGCCGGAGCATCACTCCGGCTATTCTTTCTATCGCGACGTCTATACTTCGAACGAACCGCCGTCAAGAATTGTCGGGACTTCCGTATCGAGAACATCGGCAAGGGTGTCTACCATCAACTGATGGTCCTGTGGGTGTGGTAGCCCGGAGACCATCAAAAACCCTTTTTGCTCTCCGCTTAACAGAACGATCGGAAAACAGCCACCGACAAGCGCAAAACTACCTTCATCTTTACTCCAGGGGAATTCGTCGAAACGATTGCTTGCGCGGATTTTTAAGAAATTCATGAACGAGCTCTCTTTTGTTTTCATACAGCCGTTCAATTTCTTCTTCATCCACCAGTCATTATTGAGGCTAGTTCCCTCCATGAGGTGATAAAAAACCGTTACTCCATCAATGTCAATCCTGACCGCTACCGGTTTCTCATAAAACATTTTTGCTCTTTCGACAACCGATATACCGAGCGAAAACGCATCGGTATAGGTAAATTCCTGAAACCGCAGACTGTTCTGCTGGGTCTCAACGATCCCAATATACTTCTCAATATTTTCCATTATTCCGCCTCCGTTTTTCTATATTGTACTACAGTTTTTGTCGAAAACATAGCCTTCTTTCACATCTCGAACTATGCTATACTATGGAAAAGAACATAAGACAAGCTGAACGCTTCGGGTTTTACCCTCTAGCACGGGGACTCGTGCTATTGGCGCTCGGCTTTCAGTTGGGAGGAAATGTGATTATGTCGATTCAGATTACATGGCACGGCCACGCCTGTTTTACCCTCGAAAAAGACGGATACCGTATTGCTATTGATCCTTATGATCCCGATATGAAAGGATACCGCCCACTTGAAATTTCCGCAAACGAAGTTTACGCTTCTCATAGTCATCACGACCATAATTACTTTGACGCCATCTCGCTCTCGATTCCTGATGAGGCCTCTCCTTTCAGTATGCGTATGGTCGAATCATTCCACGATGACTGCGGCGGAAGCAAGCGCGGCGCCAACCTTATCTACTTGCTGGAAGCGGAGGGAAAAACGTTCGCCCATCTCGGAGATCTTGGGCATGTACTGACCGAAGACCAGGTTCGCGTCATCGGAACATGTGATGTTGTCATGGTTCCGGTCGGCGGGTACTATACGATAGACGCAAAGCAGGCGATGGAGGTCATCTCGCAGCTTCAAGCCGATATTGTCATACCGATGCATTACCGCTTCGACGGCCACGGTCCCGATGTCATAACGGAACTTGAAGACTTTTTGAAACTCGCTGACCGCGAAGTTGTCCGCTACCCGGAAAACAGTATTTCGATCGACAATACTACAAAGCCTCAAATCGCCGTATTGACATTCGTTGAATAATACAAAAGGTATACTATAATGAAAAAACTCCTAATCGTAGTTGATTATCAGCGTGATTTTGTCGACGGGTCCCTCGGTTTCCCCGGCGCAGAACGATATGACAGCGTTATATCTGAAAAGATCGCCGCTTACCGACGCAACGGGAACTCGGTTGTCTTTACGCTGGATACCCATACCGAACACTATCTAACGACCCAGGAAGGAAAGAATCTTCCGGTCGCTCATTGTATCCGGAACGAAGAGGGGTGGAAGCTCTTTGGGAAAACAGGTGAATCCGCTAGAAGCGACGACCTCTTTTTTGAAAAAGATACCTTTGGTTCTGCCTCGCTGTTTGACTGGCTTCGCGCAAATCCGTTTGATACAATTGAACTCTGCGGTCTTGTCTCGAATATTTGCGTCCTCTCAAATGCTGTCATAGCGAAGACGGCCCAGCCGGAGGCTTTAATTATCGTCGACGCGGCAGCGACAGGGAGCTTCGACCCATCTCTATCTGAAAAGACGCTCGATATCTTGGAAGGACTTCAGGTTACTGTCCTCAATAGAGAATCTAACCAATAGTTACAGCATTTTTACAATTTTCACTTCTCTGCAACAAAATAGCGTCCAAAAGCTACTTATTGGGTAGAGCAGCAACGCTCCATTCAACTAAGAGGAGGAATTATCCATGAAAAAGCGTGTTTTGGCTTTTGTTTCTCTTATCCTGATCGCCGCCCTTGCCTTCGCGGGATGCGGCTCAAAAGTTTCCGATTCGGAGTATTATGGAGGAGTTCCAGATATGGCGCCGATGGCTCCGACTACGAATTATTCATCGGATATGGAAATGGCGAAGCCCGAAAGCTCTATGATGTACGACGCAGCCGGAGGGGTAACCAATATTACTTCCGATCCGGGCAAAATCTCTGATGGGCTTAAAATTATCTACAACGCCTACCTCAGCATCCAAACCGAAACATGGGACGAAAGCTATAGCCGGCTAAATGAATTGATGACGACCAACGACGGCTATCTCCAAAACTCGAATGTTTCCGGCGGGTATACATCGGATGACGGCTATTACTATGACCGCAACGCCAACCTGACCATCCGCATTCCCGCAAAAAATTACCGGGCATTTCTGACCGCCGCAGACAGCGTCGGAACCGTAACCAACCTGACCGAGAATTCAGACGATATCACTTCGACCTATATCGATACCGAGGCGCGGCTCAATACGCTGAAGGCCCAGGAAACCCGGCTGCTTGAGTTGTTGGCAAAAGCCGAAGCGATGACCGACCTGATTGAGATCGAAAGCAAGCTTTCCGACGTTCGCTACCAGATCGAGAGTTACCAATCCCAGAAGAATACATATGACAACCTTCTTGACTTTACGACTATTACCATCGCTCTTCAGGAAGTCACCACTGTCGTGACCCCGAAAGACACGTTTGGCCAGCGTATCTCCGCCGCCTTAAAAGGTTCCGGAGAAGCTATCGTCAAATTCCTTGACAATCTGGTTATCGCGATCATCTATATGGGACCGTTCCTCGTTCTCGGATTCCTGATCTTTATCGTCGTTATGCTGGCGACAAAGAAAAAGCGCCAACTTAGAAAGGCGCAGATTGAAGAATATCAGAAAAACCTGAAGACGGCCGCTCTAAAGACCCCTTATGCAGTACCTCCAAAAGATGACAACGACAACACCCAAAAGTAAACCTTTGGGGAGCGTGCGCCGCACAATCCCCTCTTACGCGCAACGCCATAATTGCGCTGCGTGATATGATATTGGCGCCGCCCGAAAGGGCGGCGCCGCTCATTATCCCTATTTTTTGTTCGGTCTTTTGTAGTCAGA
>CAZGYK010000011.1:0-13648 GCA_964530485.1 uncultured Oscillospiraceae bacterium | reverse complement strand
AGATCCCGGTTCGTTCGGCTTAATTCGGAGAGCCGACCATTCTTCATTGATTGCAACCTGAGAAACCGGGTGGTATCCGATGCCTACAAGAATGTCCCAGAGGCTGTCACGATTGATGTCATATACCTGTTTTCCTTTAGACTTTGGGTAAGAGATCCAAAAGAGGCAGTCTTCGGTTCCACTTTTCGCCGCTTTCGGAATACGTTCCGCCGCTTCTTTTGCGCTCGTTACAAATACCAGAAGAAAATCCGCCAAACCGTTAAAATCCCATTGATACTCTTCCGGTTTTTGAACGCTTTCGGGGGCAAAGAAGACCGCGATTTTGTTCATAGGCTTCGCCTTCATTTTTTGATAGACGGATAACGGTATCATCGTTTTTCTCCTATTCTCAATTTTTACCAGTATACCATAAAAATTGCATTTCTTTCTTGGAACCGCTATTCTTATGATATAATACTTATTGGTGATGTCATGAAAAAAACGCTTTATCTCTCAGACCTAGACGGTACACTTCTCAACAGCAAAAGCCAATTAGACAACAAAACAATCCTCCTTCTCAATGAAATGGTTGAGAATGGGTTGCTCTTTAGCTATGCTACCGCCCGTTCGCTGGTTTCGGCAAAACGCGTTACAAATAATCTCTCCCTTCGCCTGCCTGTAATTCTCAATAACGGAGTATTTATCAACGATCTATTTAGTAATCAACGATTACTTTCCGCCTTTTTTTCACAAAGTGACGTTTCCGCTATCTCGGATCTTTTTGAAAGAAACGATATCAGCCCGCTCGTTTATAGTTTTGGCGAAAAAGAGCGCGTTACCTGGCTTCGAGGATGCGAAACCCCCGGATTGGTTCGCTATCTTGAAAGCCGCCCGGGCGATCCGCGATTCGTTTCGTCCGAATCTATCGGTGATCTTTATTCCGGAAATATCTTTTATTTTACGGCAATTGGCGAAGAGAAGGACCTCTCCCCGCTTTTTCGAAAGATATCAAATGATCGCCGCTTTTCTTGTTATCTTCAAAAGGAGCTCTATACCGACGATTACTGGCTGGAAGTGTTTCCACCAACTGCAAACAAAGGAAACGCCGCGGCTATGCTAAAACAGATTCTCGGCTGTGACCGTCTGGTCTGTTTCGGAGATCACCTAAATGATCTTGCCATGTTTGCGGCCGCAGACCTTTCTATCGCGCCAAGCAATGCTGAAAACGAAGTAAAAAAAGCCGCCGACCTCGTCATCGGAAGCAACGACGAAAACAGCGTCGCCTTATGGCTTTCAGAGCACGCCGAATTTAGACGATAATTCATGAAAAGATACCCGGGAGGAACCATCTGATGCGACCCGCCTTTCCAGTTCTGATTTCCCTACTACTCCGGAAGGAAAACGACGTCTTGCTGACCCGCCGCTACAACACGGGTTGGGAAGACAGTAACTACAGCGTAATAACCGATCATCTCGAGCCAAATACAACGGTTTTTGCCGCTGCAGCTCAAAAAGCAAAAGAGGATCTCAACATCGATGTCAAAGAGAAGGACCTCTCGGTTGTTCTCGTGATGCAGCGAAAAAAAGACAGCGCGGAGTATATCGACGTCTTTCTGGAATGTAAAAAGTGGAAAGGGGATCTCGAAATCCTGAATCCCGAAAAACATGACGACGCTATGTGGGTTTCGCTTGATATGCTTCCGCTCAATACTGTTGATTATATCGCGAAGGCGATTGAACAGTATAAAAAGGGAGTTGGCTTTACCCTCTTTGGCTGGGATTAGCCGTATCTGGCTTTATCGTGATAGCTAAAAAAGATATCCACTTTCGTGGATATCTTTTTCTATTTCCCGTTCTGCGTTTCTTTTTGGTACAACTCCAGAATCATCGTATCACGCTTGGTCCAACTTAATGGCTCTTTGAGTTCCTCATTGACCCGGATAATTTCGTCAATCTTCGCAAAAACCAAATGGTATCCAAAATCAACCTCATATTGCTCCGGGTTCGGGACAACCCGCTCCTCTTTGACATCACAGATATAAATCAAAGAACGGTGTTGGTAGCGTTCGTTTCCGAATCGGCCTTTTCTCAGTTCCATTACTTCTCCGAACTCTCGGATCGAGGTATCGACAACAAGCAGCCCCGTCTCTTCACGAACCTCGCGTTCAAGCGCCGAAAAATAAGGTTCTCTCTTTTTTACTCCGCCGCCGGGAAGTTTATAGTCCTGATACCGGTCTCCAAAAAGAACCGCTACCATATCCTCTTTCGGAATAATCGCGCGTACTGCGGTACGCTCTACCAGCGGCCAGCCTTGATTATAGTCCCTGCTGTCGAGAACGGATAGTAATCTCACAACTCTTCTCCGATACCCTAAAGCCAACATGCATCCGACATATCGCTTTCGTATTTTGATTATTGTAACATACAGCTCTTAAAATTGATACTCGAAAGCAAAAAAAGCGAGGGCCAAAAGGCCCTCAAAGAATATTCATGATCATCAAAAAAATAGGGAATAAGTAAATTAATCAGCGACGGTCGTTTCCGGGTTTTTCCATTCATCAAAACCCTTCATGATTTTGTCATAGGTTCTCTGGGAAATTCCCGGAAGTTCCCCGCCCCAAGCCTTTTCGGCTTCCTGGAACCCCTTTTTGACTGCTTCGCGAAGCATTTCTATTTTGCTTTCATCTCCGTTTGCAAGAGACTTTGCAAAATCAAGGATGCGATTTGCTACCGCGTCTACGCCCCATTCCGGGTCGTTGTCAAAAGAGGTATCCGCATTGTCGATCTTCACATCACCGATTATCTTCTGTAAATCATCTTTCAGCTTCCCGGTGTAGTTGTCACCCTGGGCACGAAACAGCGCTTCAGCCATCGCACGGAACGCGGAAGTATTTCGCGTCACATCGTTTCTAGCCTCGGCTACCTTGTCGGCGCCCGGACGTTCGACGGGTTTGTTTTCCTTCGAGGAAATTTCAATGCTGTCTACTTTTTTCGCCGGCTTTTCTAGAGCCTTGGCTTTAGAATCATCAGCTTCGTCTTTTTTCTCGACCTTTTGCTGTTCGTTGATGGAACTATAACCTTGGTAGGCATAGTTTCCGCTTACATTGTTAATCGGCATTGTGGTTTCTCCTTTTTGTACTTTGAACTGATCTATATTTCGGGTGCGCTACCAAACTTGAGGCGCCCATCGCCGGCAAATCCCTTGCCCGCTTAAAGCACGCGCAACGTTGTCCCCGAAGCCATCCCTGCAACAGTCAGACAACCCCTCTGGTTCTAATATCGACCATCTTCTGGAAATCATTAGTACCGGTTTTTTTAGAAACAATTGAAAAAACCGCCAAATAAGGCGGTTTTCTACAAGATAGCTTCGTGTTTCTATCAGAAAATACTAGATAGTGTGTTAAAAATTTATTTTTTTGACAAAGCGAATCAGATTATCCATCGTTAATCGGAGATCCTCTTTTGCCCTCGGGCGCGCCTCAATAAACGGAATTGCAACACGGTTAATCGAAAAAATTCCGCTGACACCTTCCTCATAGGCGGTATCAATATCCGGAGAAATATCTCCTACGATCGCGACAACCGGAACGCCATGTTTTTTCGACCTTCTTGCAACGCCGATCACGACCTTGCCGCGCAGACTCTGGGTATCAATTCTTCCTTCGCCAGAAAATACAATGTCGGCGCCTTTGATCAATTCGTCAAACTTGACGGTATCGAGAACCGCCTCAATTCCCATTCGAAGGGTCGCCCCGAAGAACGCAACCGTACCGGCGCCCATCCCCCCGGCCGCTCCTGCGCCCGGCATTTCCGCTACATCCAGTCCAAGATCGGATTCAATTACTTTCGCGGCGGCGCGAAGCTGGCCATCCAAGAATTTGACCATCTCCTCATCTGCGCCCTTTTGGGGTCCAAAAATATATGCTGCACCGGTCTCCCCGTAAAGCGGGTTGTCGATATCGCACATCGTCACAACGCGAACCCCGGCCAAGGCCTGTTTCGCCGCCGAAACATCAATCTTCTTGATGTCCGCGAGGGTTTCCCCGACCGGAACAAACTCTTTTCCGTTCCCGTCTAGAAACCGGACACCCATCGCCGCGGCCGCGCCGCAGCCAAGATCGTTGGTTGCGCTCCCGCCAAGACCGAGAACAATATCTTTGCATCCGCGCTTGATCGCGTCGGCGATCAACTGACCTACGCCAAACGTTGTCGTCTTATGTGCTTGGCGGTTTTTTCCGACCAACGGAAGACCCGCCGCCGCGGCCATCTCGACAACCGCCGTCCCGTCCGGGAGAATTCCATAGAAGCCTTCCATGTCCTCCATATAGGGTCCTTTAACCGGAAGCGTTATCTTCTCTCCGCCGACCGCCTTTAAGAAGCTGTCTACCGTTCCCTCGCCGCCGTCGGCAACCGGAATCGAAACCACTTCCGCATCGGGGTAGTGTGTTTTGATCGTCTTCTCCATGATATTACAGATTTCTTCGGAGCTCATCGTTCCCTTGAATGAGTCTGGTACCAATACGGCTTTTTTCATGATTATCATCCTCGCATCTTTTTTTGCGGCACAATCTTTTTAGAATAAAAGCATCAGTGCCGCTATCGTTGATTCGTTAAAGTCAAAATGAATTTTCTCGGCACGGCAATGTCGGACTGGGCCTGAAGCGCCCTTGTCTTACAGCACAGCTCACTGCCGCGATCTGTCTCACGCCGTGTGACGAATAGAAATATTTCATTTTAAGTCAAATGCTATTTTCTTCTTAAATCATACCATGATATGAAGAAAGAAAAAAGAGGGCGCTCGCCCTCTTTTGATTATTGCTGATCCGTTTCAAAGAAACAGTCTCCAAACTCAATAAAAACCGGATTGCTCTCGACATAATCTTCTTTTTTGATCAACACATATCGCGGAAAAATCGGATCGCTCCATGTTGCAACATGCTTGCTTCCTGTATTGTAGCAATCGCCCATCCAGATCAGATAGTATTCCTCCGTTGCGCCATAAATTCGCTGGGTTATATTCTCCGGTTGGATATTGTTCAAAAAAAGGTCCGGTTCAATAAATTCTTTAGATTTTCCAAAAAGATGACCATTTTCTTTCGTTAAATCCGCCTTTGCAAGCCCATTAAACGGCGTAGGATAATAGAGAATTTCTTTCTTTTTATCGAGGTAATACCGGGGATCGGTGTCGGAGTAGGGAAGAAGAATTCCCTCTGCCTCTATTAGCCCGGAACCGGCTTTTTCACCGGTTACTGCATAGATATAATAGAAATACTCCCGCTCATCCGCAAGGTAATCCGAATGATGCTTTCGCTCCCCGCCGGCAGGAATGGTATCCTTCATGATAATAATCCCGTCATGGTAGACGTCGATGATGTTATAAACAGTTTCGACTGCCTCGATCGTCTCTAATACGATGATTTCGCTCCGAGAAAAATCACTTTTACAAAGAGAATAGGTTCCGTTTGCATTCGATTCACTTTGGTCGAACAACAAAAAATAGGGGTCCTTTCCGTCAAAGGCAACAGCGCAGTTATTGGCTCCATTGAAACTGCGAAAACCATCAGGAAAGCGAATCTCTTCCCGGTTCTTCCCTGATTCGTCGAACCGCGCGATGTATCCGTCCTTTTCCTCAGTATTATTCTGACGGATTCTCTCGGAAATAACATACAGATGATTTCCGGCGAAACAGAGAACCCCGTTAAAATCATCATCCGTAAAATCATGGTCCTTGATTTCTCTCAGTTGTCTGGTTTCAAAATCGAGAAACAAAAAATAGGTTTCGCTGTCCGACCTATTTTCCGAAAGAAACGCCTTAAAGTATGCCCCCTTCTCGCTGTTTGTCCAGGGAACATAGCCCCCACATCCAAAAAATTTCCCGACGTTATCCATCGGCAGGCTCATTACTGAAGGAACAACCTCTTTTTCTTGTTCGGTTGTTTCGCGGTCAATCGCTTGGCCGGTCTTTTCTAGCTCAGGTAATTCAGAAGAACCCCGATCGCAGCCGGAGAACGGCAATAAAACGAAAATCAGTATAAGGATCATGCTTAGCGTTCTTTTCATCTCAACCTCCTGCCGGTTCGGTTTATCCTGTTCTGTTTTTTCTGTAAATAAAAGAGTCCCAAAAAGCTTCGGGACTCTTACTCATATGACGCAATTATTCCTTTTCCGCGAGCATTTCCTTGACCTTCATAAGCCTTGTCAGGTTGCCGCGCTCGTTTTCGTCCAACTTCATCTTGATAAACCGGATACTGTCCTTCATCTCGGGAATCATGACGTATTCAAGCGCATTGACGCGCCGCCTGGTCTTCTCGATTTCTTCGGCGAGCATATTACAGGATTTTTCGACCTCGGCGAGTTCAATCAGTTTCGGGAACAGCGCCGCAAGATCCAATACCGCGCCGTCTAGCTCGCTTGACGTAAAAGCAAACGAGTAGGGGAGATCGAAAGATTCTTCGGTATCGAGAAGTTTGATTGTCGGGACGTTGACGCTCATAATGTTCTGTTTTCCGGTTTCAACGGCAGAACTGCGAACAGGGTAATAGAGCGCTTCAGTAACCGCGGTATTCCCCATTTCGGCGCGAGCAGCGGAAAAGCGGCCCATCGCCTCTGCCAAAGCTTGTTCGCATTCGAGACGAAGCTCACGGTTCCGGCGAATCATCGCGATAAAACGGCGAACCATTTCGTCACGTTTATCCTTGAGGAGTTTATGCCCGCGAATCGCCGTCTTCAGGCGAACCTTAAGACGGGTCATCTCCATTCTGGTTGGGTTTACATTGATTGCCATACGGCTTTCGCTCCTTTATGCCTAAAGAGATCCGATTTTCTACTCTTCTTCGGTCTTCGGCAGATACTTGTCGATATATTCGGTCCGGATACGCTTGAGTTCGGTGACCGGAAGAATCGAGAGCAGTTTCCATCCGAGGTCCAGCGTTTCTTCGATTGAGCGGTTGGTTTCGTATCCTTGAGAAATATACTCTTCTTCAAACCGGTCGGAGAATTTGGCGTAGAGCTTATCGATGTCCGAAAGCGCCGCATCACCAAGAATGACGGCGAGTTCCTTCGCATCTTTTCCGCGGGAATAAGCCGCAAACAGCTGGTTCATCGTATCGGAATGGTCCTCGCGGGTTCTTCCCTTGCCGATTCCTTTATTTTTCAGACGCGAGAGCGACGGAAGAACGTTGATCGGCGGGGTAAGACCGCGGCGGTTAAGGTCGCGGGCAAGGATGATCTGTCCTTCGGTAATATATCCGGTAAGGTCGGGGATCGGGTGGGTAATATCGTCTTCCGGCATCGAAAGGATCGGAATTTGAGTGATCGATCCGCTGTTTCCTTTAATTCTTCCGGCGCGTTCGTACATGGTCGCAAGGTCGGTATAGAGATAACCCGGATAACCGCGGCGTCCCGGAATTTCCTTACGGGCTGCCGATACTTCGCGGAGCGCTTCAGCGTAGTTCGTAATATCGGTCAGGATAACGAGAACATGCATCCCGAGCTCATACGCGAGGTATTCCGCGCAGGTAATCGCCATACGCGGCGTAGCAATACGTTCAACGGCCGGGTCATTCGCGAGGTTCATAAAGAGAACTGCTCTGTCGATGGCTCCGGTTCTTCTAAAGTCGTTAATAAAGAAGTCGGCTTCTTCAAAGGTGATTCCAACCGCGGCAAACACAACGGCGAACCCTTCATTGGTTCCGAGAACCTTGGCCTGTCGGGCAATCTGGGTCGCAACCTGCGCATGTGGCAATCCGGAACCGGAGAACACCGGGAGCTTCTGTCCTCGGACAAGGGTATTAAGTCCGTCGATTGCCGAGATTCCTGTCTGAATAAATTCGGAAGGGAAGTCGCGGGCGGCCGGGTTGATCGGCGTTCCGTTAATATCCATTTTCTTCTCAGGGATGACAGCCGGACCATTGTCGATCGGGTTTCCCATTCCGTCAAAGATACGGCCGAGCATATCCTTGCTCACGCCAAGCTGGGTTCCGTGGCCGAGAAAACGCGCTTTGGAAGTCGCGATTTTCAAGCCTTGAGAGTTTTCAAACAGCTGGACAAGCGCTTTATCCCTTGAAATCTCAAGAACCTTACCAAAACGAATTTCTCCGTTTTGCTGTTCAATTTCCACAAGTTCGTCATATTTTACGCCTTCAACGCCTTCGACCAGCATCAACGGCCCGACGACTTCGCGGATGGTTTTATATTCCTTACGCATACGCTTCATCCTCCTCGTTGGTCAACGCCGCGAATTCATCATCCATGTCCTTGAGAAGTTTTGCGTTGGATGCGTCGAATTCTTCTTCAGGCACATATTTCATTCTTGCGATCGGCTCCATAATTTTCATGCCGGAAAGGCTAGAGAACTGTACGCCGCCTTCCCATGCCGCAACCGCTTTGTCGTACCATCTATGAATCGTCTTCAAAATTTTGATCTGTTTATTTGAGGAGTTGTAGGTATCGACTTCGTGGTAGGCGTCCTGCTGAAGGAAGTCTTCGCGAAGGCTTCTCGCGCATTCCAGCGTCAGCCTGTCGCGGAATCCAAGAGCGTCGAGTCCGACAAGGCGAACGATTTCGTTGAGTTCCGCCTCTTCCTGAAGTATCGCCATCGTCCGGTTTACCAGTCCGCCCCATTCAGGGTCAACGTTCTGGTCATACCAGTCGCACATGGTATCGCGATAGAGGGAATAGCTCTGAAGCCATCCGATCGCCGGGAAGTGACGCGCGTGCGCAAGTTCTGCAGAAAGTCCCCAGAAGACCTTGACAATACGAAGCGTTGCCTGCGAAACCGGCTCGGATGTATCTCCGCCCGGAGGGGAAACGGCTCCGATCGCCGAGATCGCTCCGACGCGGTCATCATCGCTTCCGATACAGCGGACAAATCCGGCGCGTTCATAGAACTCGGCAACACGGGAAGAAAGATACGCGGGGTAACCTTCTTCACCAGGCATCTCTTCAAGACGTCCGGACATTTCGCGAAGCGCCTCCGCCCAGCGGGAGGTAGAGTCCGCCATGATGGCGACGCGATAGCCCATGTCACGGAAATATTCGGCAATCGTGATACCTGTATAAATGGAAGCCTCACGAGCCGCAACCGGCATGTCGGAGGTATTCGCAATCAAAATGGTTCGGTTCATCAGAGAAAGACCGGTTCTTGGATCCTTGAGTTCCGGGAACTCCATCAAAACGTCGGTCATTTCGTTTCCGCGTTCTCCGCAGCCAACATAGACAATAATATCTGCGTCAGACCAACGGGCAAGCTGCTGTTGAACAACCGTTTTCCCGGAACCGAACGGTCCGGGGATGGCGGCGACGCCGCCGCGGGCAATCGGGAACATCATGTCAATCGTCCGAAGGCCGGTTTTCATCGGCTCTGTCGGCGCAAGTTTTTCTTTATAAGGACGGCCTTTTCGAACCGGCCAGCGCTGAATCATGTCCAGCTCGACTTTATCTCCGTTGGTTGCGATCAGGCGAACCACCGGATCAACAATGGTACATTCTCCGCTAAAGATCCAGTCGACAACGCCGCCGAATCCTACGGGAACCATAATTTTCTGCTGAATAGCGGGCGTCTCGTCTACCGTTCCGATGATATCTCCGGCTTCAAGAAGATCGCCGACCTTTGCAACCGGCTTAAACTCCCATCTCTTGGTACGGTCAAGTTTCGGAACGTCGACGCCTCTCGTAATCCTATCCCCCTCAGAGGCATAGATCACCGAAAGCGGACGCTGGATTCCGTCAAAGATTTGACCCATCATCCCCGGTCCAAGTTCAACTGAAAGCGGTTCACCGGTTGAATAAACCGGTTCTCCGGGTCCGAGACCTGCCGTTTCTTCATAAACCTGAATTGACGCAAGGTCTCCGCGAAGTTCGATGACTTCGCCGACAAGGCGCTGCTCGCTGACCCGTACAACATCGTACATCTGGCTGTCAGCCATGCCCGATGCCGTAATCAGCGGCCCGGCAACTTTTTCAATTACGCCAACAGCCACTTTGTTCTCATTCATATCGTGTCTACCCCTCTTTTCACCGGCAAAGACTCCCACCGGTTATTCGATTGATCTCAATTACTTACTTATCCTCATCTGCAAAGAGGATATCGGCGCCAATCGCCTTGTCAACATTCTTTTTGATTCCTGCCAAACCGTAGCCTGTTGTCCCTTCCCTGTTCGGGATCGGAATAATGGCGGGGAACGGCTCGGTCAGATACCTCTTGATTGTATCCGGAATCAGTTCTGCGCTCTGTTCGGTAATATAGATGACCGCCGTGCCTTCTCTTGCAAGCCGGTCGATCGCCTTGGCGACGGAAAGTGCATTATCGGCAAAGACGGTCTCGACTCCCAGGGCGCGCCACAACATCACCGAGTCGCGGTCACCGACCGCCGCTATTTTATTTTGTGCCAACGTCTTCACCCCTTACTGCGTTTCGCAATCGCATCTATTCTGCTTCCTGTCTCATATCCTTGCGTGCCCGCTTCCTCGCAAAAAGAACGCGCAGGCGTTTCCCTTCATCCATCTTCTTCAAAAGATAGTGGATGATCGGGCCGATTCCAAACGAATCGTTCCGCTCGCTGGCTGCAATCTCCATCAGCGCATCGTCGAAAATCGCCGACGCGGCAAAAACAGAGTTGTTGTCGTTGAGATAGGCGCTCAATCCGCGCTTAATCGCGCGGTCGTTGGAACCGAAATTGATTGCCCGCTCCATCCCATCAACAGGAAGGTCATATGCGTTCAGAACTTCCTTCTTTTCGAGTTCTCCGCCATCGATGAAAACCAGCTCAAACCGCTCTTTTTCCCATCGAAGCGAACGTGCCCGAAGAAGGCTCAACACATTCGTAAAATCAACTTTTGCCTTAAAATATTTTGAAACAAAGGAATTCCGTAATTTTTTAAGCTGAGCAAAAACATACTGGTAAATCGCCCGGTCGACTTCGGCGCTAACGGTAAACGGATCGACGCTGACGCCGAGTTCCGCTTTTTTCGCAATTGCCGTTTCAACTTCGTCCAAGCCTTCCGCTAGTTTTTCAGGAAGCTCGGAGTAATCTTTGTTCTCGACTGCCTTTTTCAACAATTCTGCATCGTAAAGACCAAACGCGAGTTCATCGTCAACAACCTCTTCCTCGAGAAGGCGCGCCTTAAGCAAAAGCTTCAGGTTGATTGCATCCTGAGAAAGAAAGAACAGGTCTGTCAACGCAGTCTTCGGCGTCAACTCCTCAATCGTAAGACGCAACGTATCCATCTCGGCGCTAATCAGCGCATCCGGATCGGTTTTGTCTGTTGCGTCCTGTCCATACCCGGAATCCGCAAGCGACTTTACCGCAGAATATTCCGGCAGATCCGCAATCCGGCTAAATTCCGCCGGATCAAGAAAACTGCGTTCAAGTCCTTTTATACGCCCAACGGCAAAAGGATAGCTATCCGACGGCATCCGCTACACCCCGCTTTCAAAAAGGATGTTTGCCACTTCCATCTCGTGGTCTTCGCGGAACTCCGCAACCAGCGACTCAAAAGAACAATCGATATCCGTAATCGTTCCGGAGAGAAGAACTCCGCCTGAAAAAGATGACGACGTTCCGCCGAAAGTCAGTTTCCCGACCTTTCCGGCAGCAATCAAGGCCGCGTTCAATGAAGTGAGAACGGACTTTTCGCCTTTATATCGCTTTTCATCTTTGCTCGGAACGATAACCTTTTCGGTTCCCGTTTCGGAAGCAGCTACTACAAGCTTTGTAACAAGCTCCGTATAGTCGCTGTCGGAAAGGTTATTAAACTGATCCAGCGCAACAGAAAACGCGCGATCCATCAGTTCGCGGCGGCGGGCAAGCGAATTCTTTCTCGCGTCAAGCGACGCGGTCAACATTCTTCTCCGCTCTATCTCCGCGCTGTCAGCAACCGTCTTTTTCTCGATTGCTTCTACGCGAAGTTTTACCGCAGCCTCGGATTGGCTTACGTTCGAAGCCGCTTCCAGTTCCGCTTTCTTTTGAATTTCAACAGCATCCGCTTTTGCATCGGCTAAAATTTTCTCTAAGATTTTTTCGGCACTCATAGGTTCACCTGCTACTCTAGATCCGGACAAGCCGGATTTTTTCTGCTGTACAAAGGCTGGTCAAATTACACCTGGACACCGAGCCAGAGAAGAACAGAAGCCAGAAGAGCAAGGATCGCGTAGGTTTCAACGATCGCGGTAAGGGTAATACCTCTTGCGGAAGATTCCGGCTGTTTGGCTGTCATGTGAATCGCGGCGGCAGCGGCTTTTCCCTGATAGATCGCCGATACAAGCCCGCCGATGGCGATCGGCATGCAAGCAGCAAAGAACTGCCAGCCCTGCTGTGTGGTCAGCTCAAGCGGATTTCCGCCGAGGAATCCGGTTTTAACAAGGACGAGAACCGCAACGATAAATCCGTAGATGCCCTGTGTTCCGGGAAGTGCCTGAAGAATGACCAGTTTGCCGAACAGTTCCGGCTGTTCGGAAAGAACGCCTGCCGCAGCTTTACCGCCGATGTGTACGCCGTAAGCTGAACCGATTCCCGCAAGCAACGCCGCGAATCCTGCACCCCAAAGCGCAATGTTTAGTCCGGAAGTGATGTTTGAAAACAGTGCTTGAAACATGATGAGTTCCTCCTAAGAATGAATCCTTTGTTTTTATTTTCCAGCCGTATCAACGGCAGTTAAATCAATGAGACGCTAAGCCGGTTCGGAATTCTCAATTTCTACATATTTAGCGCTTGGCGAAAGCGGCTTAAATTCGTATCCGCCGCCCTCATAGAATTTCCCGAAAAATTCAAGGTACTGGAGCCGGGAGTCGTGTACATACGCCGAGAGCAGGCTCAGTACAAGATTGAATACGTGTCCGAAGATATAGATCGCGATCCCAAATGCGCCGCCGAGAATAATTCCGAGGATTCCGGCGCCCGGTTTCGGCATAACCATATTCGCGAGGATATTCATAACCATCGCGACGATACCGCTCGACAACATCAGCGCAAGAATTCTCGCGTAGGAGAGGATATCGCTTAAATAGGACGTGATGTTATAAAGACCCATCAGTCCGCCGCCAATTTTTCCGAACAGTTTTGGGCTGCTTCTTCCTGCGGTTAAAAGAATGGTCGCTGCGCCGATCAGCGTCATAATAAGTCCGACCGTTTTCAGCGGTTCAACAAACAGCAACACAAGACCAATCAGCAATACCATCCAGCTGAGCTGGTCGAAAATCGCATCCCAGGGCCGGCCTTCTTTGAAGTCGACATACATTTTCATGATCATTCCGCTGAAAATGTGGAGTACACCGATTCCGAGACAGATTCCCATCGACACCATAATATCGTCGAGCGGTGAAAGGATCACAGCCGGGAACCAGGGTTCTCCGAAATAGCTTCCGAACATGATGCCCCAAAAAATCGTCGGAATACTGGAATAAAACAGGATATTTACAAGTTTGCTGTTGTTTTTTGTTAGAAGCTTGAATCCGCCGATCAAAACCAGCATCATCAACCCATAACCTGCGTCGCCCATCATCATCCCGAATATAACCCAGTACCATGGACCCATAACAGGGTTGGGGTCAACCGAGTCCCGTGCGCCGGGGCGGGAGAACATATCGGTAATCGTCTCAAACTGCGAGATAAATTTATTATTTTTTGTCACGGTCGGCGGCGTTTCATCATCGGTCGGATCGCGCATTTCG
>CAZGYK010000010.1:6753-19631 GCA_964530485.1 uncultured Oscillospiraceae bacterium | reverse complement strand
TGATTGATATAGCTATACATGAACTAAATAAATATTATGGTTCCAATCATGTGATAAAAGGAATCACTTTTGAAATCAACAGCGGCGAAAAAATCGGTCTACTAGGTAAAAACGGTTCAGGGAAAACGACCCTGTTCAAAACAATCACGGAAGAGGAAACATACGAAAGCGGAAACATTTTCAAAGCGACAGGTAAGAAAATTGAGATGCTTGCACAGATTCCCGTGTTTGGGGAAAACGATATAGTTGATGCTGTATTACGGTCGTCATTTCAGGAAATTACGGACATTTTTACAGAGATAAAGGTATCGAAGGAAGCGCTGATCCTGCGGTTCTTGCTCGATATGGCCGCCTTATGGAAGAATATGAGCGGCTTGGTGGATACGACATTGAGGTGAAAATGGACAAGGTCTGCAGTGGGATGAACATAACTTACTGGCTGCGGGAAAGTCTTTTCAATCAGCTAAGCGGTGGAGAAAAAGCCCGGGTTAATTTGGCGCGAATTCTTCTGAGGGAATGCGATGTTCTTTTACTTGACGAACCGACAAACCACCTCGATTTAACTTCACTTGAATGGCTTGAGAAGTTTTTGTATGACTTTAGGGGGACTGTAGTTGTTATATCACACGACAGAATTTTCCTTGATCGTGTGGTTACTCGGATAATTGAAATCGACAACGGAAAAGCAAATTTCTATTCTGGTAATTACTCGTTTTATGTTAAAGAACGTGAGCAGCGTTACCTTTCCCAAACTGAACGCTACAAACAACAGCAACAAAAAATCGGCCAGCTTGAAGTAGCAATAAAACAGCAGCGTGTGTGGGCGCAGATGAACCCATCAAATACTGGATTAGCCAAGCGAGCGCATGCGATGGAAAAACGCATAGATCAAATGGAAAAGGTTGATAAACCCATTGCCTCAAAAGTGCTGACGAAGGAATTTGAAAGCAGTGGGTATGCCTCGAAAGAAATAGTATGCTTTGATTCCGTAAATAAAAGTTATGGGACAAAAATTCTTTTGGATAACCTCAACCTGAAAATATCAAGAAATGACTGCATCGCGCTTGTAGGTGCAAATGGATGCGGAAAAACCACGTTAATGAAAATGATTATGAATGAGGAACAACCAGACAATGGTGAGGTTAAGACTAGCGTTAGTACAAAGCTTGCGTACATGCCTCAAATAATCGAATTTAAAAACAAAGAAGCTACCATTTTGGATACATTGCGTTTTGATCTTGGCATATCTGAGGAAAAAGCAAGAAGTATTCTTGCTGGATTTCATTTCACGGCCAAAGATGTGATGAAAAAAGTTGGTAATCTTTCGGGCGGAGAAAAGAGTAGGTTAAGATTATGTTCAATGATGCAAAATGACGTGAATTTTCTGTTGCTCGATGAACCCACAAACCATCTTGATATAGCAACGAGGGAATGGATAGAAACCGTTCTTGCTGATTTCGATGGTACGATGCTCTTTGTTTCGCATGATCGGTATTTTCTAAATAAGTTTGCGACGAAAATATGGAGTATGGGTAACGGGACTATCATTCAATATGAATGTGGATTCGATGAATATCTCGAAGCGTCCCGCCCGAGTGTAAGTGCTGGAAAAGCCACACTAAAAAAGCAGTCTCGAAAATTGCAACAACACGAAATTAGTACCAAGACCATTCCACGAGATCCGGTTTTAATCGAAACGCTTATCAACGAAGCAGAGTTTGAGCTTAGAAAATTAAACGCTGAGATTGAGGCTGATTTATTTAATGCAGATTATTTAAGAATGAGCGAACTACATGAAAAAAAGAGACTACTTGAAGAGCGGATTGAGACACTGTATAACCAGTGGCTTGAAGGCGGTGTATAAGATATGCTGAAATACTACGAAATCGAAAAGATTGTTTTGCAACTGCATTACTAAAGAAATAGAAATATCAGGTGGTTTTTGACCATGGGAGAGATAATGCGTTCGTCACATTCAAGGTGAGATGCCAGTATCATATCGTTTTTACGCCAAAGTTTTTGAGGAAAGAAATAGGGGACGTTGAGGCTGATGTGGGACACGGGACAAATCTTGAGGATGAGTTCATCCACAGCATGGAATATGGAACCAAAATGATATGGACTCCTGAGCGAAAGAACAGCGCCTTCATACTGAACGATGGCAAGCGTGTTTGTGACGCCAGCCTTCATGATAAAACATATCTGAAAAGTAACATTGAAATGTTGGTTGCTTTTCTTGAGCTAAACGATTTTAGACCATCTACCGAAGAACCAGCAGATGGATGGTTGTCGGAGATAATTTCCGCAGAAAAAGAAGATAGCAAGCTTTTACATAAAGAAGATCGGGGTTCAGGAATGATAAATGAACTTGACTCAGTTTCAATAAGTGACGTTCAAGACTTTATCCAGCGTGGGAAAGATTTAGAGTTATTGACTCATAAATGCAAAAGATGGTTAGATGAATCTTATTCACGGAAACTCAGGAGAAAAAAAGCTGTAAAGGATAGCAGTCGGACATGCGCTCCGAGATACGTTAGATGAACCAAAGCATCTTCAGTAATAATAAAAAGCAAAAACCTGTACCACGACCGATGGCGATAACAGGTTTTTGAACATGTCATAAATAACCCTTGGACAAATTGTATTTTAGTTCTGAAAACTGGCGGACGCTAATTGTTTTGACCGAATAACAGAAATAATGACAGAAACGAATAATAGCGACAGCGACACTAATAATGAAGCTACCCCATGTAAAACAACTACATTAAGAATTAACAATAATGCCCCAGTAATTATCAATACAATACCACAAAATTTCTGGCATTTTTTCCAAACTTCATTTGAAGTTTTGCTCCACTTGTTTCGCAGACCAATTATACTGTTTGTCGAAGTGGATGGCATTATTCCTCCAACAATGATAAGCAAAATCCCGGCGACACTAAATGTCAGGCTAAAGACATCAATATTGGCATATAGATTTCTTGCTCTATAAATGGATGTGTACAAAAAGTAACAGCATAGGACATTCATTAAAAACAGACATGCGATAGTTGTTATGTTGACAATACGTTTATTGCTTTCATCGGCTTTTCGTGCAGATAAAGGTAGAAGCAATCCAAATGCAACGATAGTTACTGGAAGAATTAATAGCTCGCATTTGCTACCATACCGGGTAACCTCACTATCCATACCATAATGCGCTGGAATTGTATCGGGAAGGATAAAAAGAAAAATGATTGTTATCAATATGGGAAACAAGATCAAAACGAATCTTATTATCTTAGGAGTCATTTACATATCCTCCTTTATCAGCATCAACGGTTGTTTTAATTATAAAATGAATCATTGAATTTGTCGAATATGTAGAGAACTTCTACAGGCCTTTTATGTCAAAAATGATCAGCGTTTTTTTAAAAAATTACAAAGGGTGGCTGGAGACAAGGAGACAAAAGCGCATAAAAGTATCGATGGATTTTGAAGTAAATTGACGATAGTTGAGGATTCTCGGTTGAAATGCTAACCATATTTCCATGTCACTTATTTTGAACTTGCCATCTGCATTCACTGCATTTAGAGTGGATTTCTTGAAATTTTCTTTAAAATTGATAATCAAAACTGCATTCAGAAAAAATAGGGGTTGGCAAACGTCTTGAAAATGGGTATAATATGACGATAGTAAATGAAATAGTATTATACGCGGGTTTAGCTCATCCGGTAGAGCGTCTGCTTCCCAAGCAGAGTTCGAGTCTCGTAACCCGCTCCAAAAGCGAGCGCTTAAGCGCGAGTGGCCGCGAACGCGGCCATAGCGAAGTGAAGTGTAGCGTTCACTAAAGAACCACGTTGTAGACGGCGTTTAGGCCATCTATAGCGTGGTTTTTTCTATGTGGCTATGAATGGTGATATGACCGTTATTGACTACTTTCATCTGTTTGACGGCACTGTGCGCCCAGCATGTTGCAATTTATTAAAGTTCAAACTTAAAAGGGATCAAGGATAACCCGGGATTTTGCGACTAAGTTATTTTTTTAAAAAATTCTAAAGGTGTATGTTAATACAATTGTCGGGTGAAATATGATTGTTTATCGCTTTCGAGAATTACTTAACTAGAAATGCATTGTGCCGGGCTGGCTACTCATTATCATTAGAAGAGAAACGGTTCAATTTTTTCCACCCATTCGAACCCGTATTTCATGAGATAAATCATAAATAGGACTCTCGAGATAAAGGAATAAGGGGGTTGACGCAAATGGAAATATATGGTATTATAACACAATAAACATAAACTTACAACAAAAGCAAAATATTATAGTTAAAAATACAATTGCGTTTCGACAATTAAAATGTCTTTAGAGTCTAAATTTTAAGAGAAAGGGGGATCGGTAGTTACGCATTTCTTTGACGAACCAACTTTGAATACTGACACTTTGTCTATAGATTCAATTGTTTGAAAGGAGTCAATCATGACTAAATTATTTAAGAAATCATTGTCTTTATTTCTCGCGCTCGTGCTAGTAGTATCTCTTATGTTTATCGCGGTTCCAAAAGCAGAAGCAGCAACTAGCTGCGCTTATTGTTTTTCTCCTCCGCCTTTCTACTATTCCCCTTTTAACAATGTGTGGCATTGGGTATATTGTGGTGTTTGTGGCAATAATGGGAGAGAGAATCATACTTTTGTTCAAAATGGAGCCTATAGGTATTGTACTCTTTGCAAAACTAATTTTTAGTTTAACAAAATGTTCTTTCCGTTTCTTGAGTTGCCTGCAAACCCATAATTTGCTTGAGAAGTGGAAAGTTACTTAAAGAATATGGTAACCACGGGAAGTGAGACGCTATTCGTCTTCTTGCCGTGGTTTTCGCATGCATATTATTGTTCCAAATTATTGTGGTTTTTGATCGTTTTGGCACGATCGGTACCGTGGGTTTGAACATGCGAACGATGGTTGCCTTTAAATGTTCTATGGATTTACATTTTTAGGCTTTTGGGAATTCACACTGCCTGGGCTAGATGGGACAAAAGTTTATCGGGCTGAACAACAACTGTTATCGCTTATTCAGTTTCTGATTAGGCTGTTACATATGAGTTTCTAATAGTAAATTTATGAAATAAATTCTACCTGTTACTTTAAAACAGTTGTAAGAGGTATGATGATAAAGGCTCCTCGATGCTTGGGCAAGTCTTATTCTTTGAGTTTTAAATTTGTTCTTCTGAAGGAGCATTTTGTTGAAAAGCAGAAGTTTCCATGTATTTGTGGAGATGTGATTGATTTGTGTGGGGGACTGGTATATACTTACAGTTGCGATTCGACTAAATTTGCAGGGGAATGGAATGGGTCAAAAGGGAACTATCGAGTCTCGGTTACGGAGTCAACAAAGGAAACTTGTTAGCAAGTTTTTTCCGACAATTCCGGATGAATACAAAGAAATTTTCAAGAATGTAAAGCTTGAAACGAATGTTGGTCGGATGACGGGGTTGGCCGTTTATATCATCGCTGTTCAGGTAATCCTGAATGTGATCAATGTTCTGCGACCGAGTGATACGAAACCGGGAAACATCAAAATTTATATTGTCCTCTCGATGATTACACTTTTTGTCGGAATTCTTTATCTTACACTGCTTAGGCTCGTTAAAAAAAGAAAGATCAAGAGTGTTGGCGCAAAATATTTTTTGACCGAGAGCTTGCTTTATTTCTACATTTTGATGCAGATGACATTTTGCACGCTCAATGTTTACGGTTCGGGCGAGCTGAATAGTTTTTTCATCGCTATCATGATCGTTGGGGTGTTTCCGGTTTTGCATCCGGTTCAAAGCGTTACAACAGCGCTTGTTACATTTACCTACATGATCGTGATCGTTTTTGCGTCTAGAGATGTATCGCCAGCGTGGAATAATATCCTTAAATCTGATATCGGCGCGAGTTTAATAGCTGTAATTGGATTTACGATCTGTGTTTCTATCTTTTTTTATGATATGTACGTCTCCAACTTTGTCCAGAGTGTTGAATTGGTACATGCCAATGATGATCTGGAAAAAATGGTTAGTGTGCGCACCATAGAATTGGAGGAGCAAACGGAGGCTGCGCGGGTTGCGTCGCGTGCAAAAAGCGATTTTCTTGCGCGGATGAGCCATGAGATTCGGACACCGCTCAATGCAATTATTGGGATGACGGAGATCGCAAAGAAGACTGACATCGAAGAGAAGAAGGCTGTCTCGCTTAACGAGATCTCAACGGCGTCTTCCCACCTTCTCGGAATCCTTAACGATATTCTTGATATGTCAAAAATCGAATCGGGGAAGTTTGTCATCATTGAAGAGCCGTTTGATTTGAATCAGGCGTTAAATGAGATTATTGGACTTTTTTCTATGCGCTGTGCCGATGACGGGATTGATTTTCAGTACAACGTCGAAAGGTTTGATGATTATTCGGTAGTCGGGGACCGCCTACGTTTGAAGCAGGTTATAATTAATCTTTTGGGTAACGCGCAAAAGTTCTCACAAGTAGAGGGACGAATTGATTTTTCTCTCAAGGTTATCGACGAATACCGGGATAAAGTTGTGCTGATGTTTTCGGTATCTGATACAGGAATCGGAATATCGGAAGAGAAGATTGCTAGCCTTTTCCATCCATTTGAACAGGCGGATACAACGATTTCTTCAAAATATGGTGGAACCGGTCTTGGCCTCGCCATCAGCAAAAATCTCGTTGATCAGATGGGTGGGAAAATTCAGGTGGAAAGCGAACTCGGAAAAGGGTCTACGTTCTCATTTTCTGTCTGTCTAAAGAAAGCAGAACTACAAAAGCCGGACAGCGATTTGAGCGAAGTTCCAGATTTAACTGGAAAACGGATATTGATTGTTGAAGATATTACAATCAACCGGGTCATCCTGACCGAGTTTCTCGAGGAGACGAATGCGGCGTTCGAGGAAGCCGCTACCGGAGAGGAAGCGCTCCGGATGTACTCAGAATCGCCAAATGGCTATTACGATTTGATTTTTATGGACATTCAAATGCCGGGAATTGATGGGTATGAAACGACGAAGAGAATTCGGGCGACGGATCGGAAAGATTCAAAGAATATCTCGATCATCGCTATGACAGCGAATGCTTATAAGGAAGATATCGAACATGCGCTGGAAGCCGGAATGAATGGTCATGTCTCAAAACCGTTGGATCTTGAAGTTTTGATGCGTGCTTTAATTGCTGAACTTCAATAAATTATATGCAAAGAGGAGCGGGATCATCCAGCTCCTCTTTTTTTGGTTAAGACACAATAAGACAGTAACTTTAAAGAGAAGCGTAGTATTCGCGAGAGGAACAAAAGTCGAAAAGAACATGCTAATGTGAATTGTTGCATTTGCGTTGTTCATATATCGGGGTACACACTATTCTTAAAATGAGATATTTCGCTTTTCGAAAAGGCTTCTCGTTGTTATCCGAAGGTCAATATGCTATAATAATTTAGTTTATTATCTTTTAGATGGTTGGGAAACGCAATGAAGGTTTTGGGGCTGGATCCGGGATATGCGATTGTCGGTTATGGTGCGGTAGAATATCGGAACCATACGTTTACACCGATTTCTTTCGGAGCGATTACGACGCAGGCGAAGACACCTTTTGAGCAGCGGCTTCTTAAGATTGACAAAGAGTTATGTGATGTTTTAGAGCGTTGCCGTCCAGAGGCGGTCGCGGTTGAAAAGCTATTTTTTACTTCAAACCAGAAGACGGCGATTGATGTCGCTCAGGCGCGCGGGGTAATCGTTCTTTGCGCAACCAAGTTCGGGGTTCCGATTTTTGAATATACACCGCTTCAGGTGAAACAGTCGGTCGTCGGATACGGCAGGGCGGAAAAACATCAGGTGATGGAGATGACGCGCGTCATGCTTTCGCTTCGTGAAGTCCCGAAGCCGGACGATGCCGCCGACGCGCTTGCGATAGCCATCTGTCATGCACACAGCGCCGGGAGCGCTCTCGGAGGTCTTCAGAACGAAATAAAGAGAGGGTTAGCGAAATGATCCATTGTTTGAATGGTGAAATTATCAGTAAAAAGCCGGACGAAATGGTTATATCCTGCTCTGGAGTTGGGTTTCGTGTCTTTATTCCGACGGGGGTTTATGCGTCGATCGGAAATGTTGGTGAGAATGTATTTATCTATACCGTTTTGAACGTAAAGGAAGACGCTTTTGAACTATACGGTTTTCTGAGCGAAGTCGATATGACTTGCTTTAAGATGGTGACGGGCGTTTCGGGAATCGGACCTAAGACGGGTCTTTCGATCCTCTCGCTCTATACCCCGGAACAGGTTGCGCTTGCGATCGCTTCGGGGGACCATAAGGCGTTTTCAGCCTGCCCCGGCATTGGCCCGAAACTTGCGCAACGTATCGTTTTAGAGCTAAAAGACAAAGTCGGGTCTCTTGGATCGGGTGAGGCGACGATGGTTGCAGCAGCTGGAAGAGACGTTTCAGGAAGCAAGCAAGAGGCGATGGCGGCGCTTGTAACGCTAGGATTTACAACGAGCGAAGCTGCTTCGGCAATAGCCAAACTTCCAAACGATTTGACAACCGAAGCGTTGGTCGCTTCTGCGCTGAAACTGCTTGCGCAGCGATAAAGCTTCTTTGGCTTGATGTAAATTTTCTGAGGTGAATATGGACAACGATTTTGAAATGCGTCTTGTTGAACCGGAACTTTTGGCTGAAGACGCGGAAAATGAAAATAGTCTTCGACCGCAATCGCTTCATGAGTTCATGGGCCAGGAACAGGTTAAGGACAATCTTTCGGTATTTATGACTGCGGCGAAACAGCGCGGAGAATCACTCGACCACCTGTTGTTTTATGGACCTCCGGGTCTCGGAAAAACGACGCTTGCCCGGCTGGTTGCGAATGAGATGGGAGTCAATATCCGGGTCACTTCCGGTCCGGCGATTGAAAAGCCCGGAGATCTCGCGGCGCTTTTGACCAATCTTGCGGAACATGATGTTCTCTTTATCGATGAGATTCATCGTCTTTCGCGGAGCGTTGAAGAGGTTCTTTATCCGGCGCTTGAAGATTTCGCGCTGGATATTATCATCGGAAAGGGCCCCTCGGCCCGGTCGCTTCGAATCAATCTACCGCAGTTTACTCTAATTGGGGCTACGACGCGGGCGGGGCAGATGACCTCTCCGCTCCGCGACCGATTTGGCGTCATATTAAAGCTGGAACTCTATAATGTCGATGAGATCGCTTCGATTATCCGCCGTTCTTCGGGAATTCTCGGCGTAGAGTGTACCGAAGATGGAGCGATGGAAATTGCAAAACGTTCGCGCGGGACGCCTCGCGTCGCCAACCGGTATTTGAGACGCGTTCGGGACTATGCGCAGGTATTATCCGACGGGGTCATCACGAAAGAAGTCGCCGAGGACGCGCTTTCGAGAATGGATATCGATGAGATCGGGCTCGACAACATTGACCGCAGGCTGATGCGCGCAGTTATCGAAAACTATGGAGGCGGCCCTGTTGGGCTTGAGACGTTGGCGGCGATGCTCGGGGAAGAGGCGATAACGCTTGAAGATGTCTGTGAACCATATTTGATGCAGATCGGGTACCTTACAAGAACACCCCGCGGCCGGTGTGTAACTGCCGCGGCATACCGTCACCTCGGCCTTACGCCGGAGGGACAAAACGACCAGGGAAACTTATTTACAGAATAAAAGCTTTTATTCAAACGAACAGCGAGGAGAACCAATGGCAAGACTTTTTGGAACAGATGGAGTACGAGGGATAGCAAATAGCGAACTGACGCCGGAACTGGCGATGGATATCGGGCGCGCGGTTGCGTTTTTGTTGGCGAAAGACAGCGGAAAGCGCGCGAAAATCTTAATCGGAAAAGACACCCGCGTGTCTTCGGATATGCTCGAGAACGCGCTTGCGGCCGGGCTTTGTTCAGCCGGAGCAGACGTTGTATTGCTCGGGTTTATCCCGACGCCCGCGGTTGCGTACCTAGTTAGAGAATATCAGGCGGATGCGGGCGTTGTCATCTCTGCATCCCATAACACAATGGAGTACAACGGGATCAAAATATTTAATTCCGGCGGCTTCAAGCTTGCGGATGAAATTGAAGACGAGATTGAAGCCCATATAAAAACCGGAGACGCGGTTCGAAAGACCGGCGGAGAAGTCGGTTCGGTTTCGTTCTCCGGCGCAGCCAGTGATGATTACGTCGACTATTTGGAGAGCTGTATTGACGGGGATCTTTCAGGGGTTCATGTTGTAATCGACTGCGCCAACGGAGCGTCCTATGAAACGGCCCGCAAACTTTTCCGTCGTTTGAAGGCGGATGCAGACTTTATTGCGGTTGCCCCAGATGGGCGCAACATCAACGCCGGCGTTGGCTCGACTCATTTAGACGCATTGAAACAGCGGGTTGTTGAAACAGGCGCAGACATTGGGATTGCGTTTGACGGCGATGCAGACCGCTGTCTTGCCGTTGATGAAACCGGCGAAGAAATCGACGGAGATCAGATCATCGGCGTGATCGCAAAACAAATGAAAAAAGAAAACCGTTTGAAGAAGGATACTGCCGTTGTAACGGTTTATTCCAATATGGGATTTGTAGACTTTTGCAGTGGATACGGCATCAAAACTGTTCGGACAGCGACGGGAGACCGCTATGTCCTTGAAGAGATGCTGCGTGAGGGATACAGCGTCGGCGGAGAGCAGTCGGGCCATGTGATCCTCCTTGACCATTCCACAACAGGAGACGGAGAACTGACAGCCGCTAAATTTCTCTCGATTTTGAAGAATAGCGAAAAAAGGGCATCCGAGCTTGCCGGCGAAGTTAAGAAGTATCCGCAGGTTCTCAAAAATGTAAAGGCGGACAAAGAACAGAAAACGAAGTTTCAAAACGATCAAGAGATCGCGTCTTTTTTGAAGCAACAGGAATCTATTCTCGGAAACTCCGGCAGAATTCTTGTAAGAGTGTCAGGAACCGAGCCGCTCATCCGTATCATGGTAGAATGCAGCGATCCGGTGCTGATGAACTCTGTTGCGGATGCAATTGAACAGAAACTGCTCGAAAGAATCTAAGAGGTGAACCATGCGAACAGCTTTCGGGTGGAAGGATTACGAGCTGATAGACGCCAGTTCCGGAGAACGTCTGGAACGCTGGGGTGACTACTATCTCGTTCGCCCTGATCCACAGGTAATTTGGGATACTCCAAAGACAAATCCAAAATGGAAGAGCGCCGACGCGGTATATCACCGTTCCTCCTCGGGAGGCGGCAGCTGGGAATATAAAAAAAGACTCCCGAAGGAATGGGAAGCGAACTGGGAAGATGCCGTAAAACTTTATGTAACGCCGACTTCGTTTAAGCATACCGGAGTGTTCCCCGAACAGGCGGCGAACTGGAAACTCTACCGCGACATGATCGCAAAAGCCAATCGTCCAATCAGTGTATTGAATCTCTTTGGCTATACCGGCGGCGCAACTGTCGCCTGTCTTTCTGCAGGCGCTTCCGTTTGCCATGTTGACGCAAGCAAGGGAATGGTTGAACAGGCAAAACGAAACGCGGCTCTTTCAGGTGTTCGGGAACGGCCGTCGCGTTACCTGATCGACGACTGTCAGAAGTTCGTCGCGCGGGAGGCCCGCCGCGGCGTCAAATATGACGCAATAATTATGGATCCGCCGTCTTATGGGCGCGGCCCTTCGGGAGAGATTTGGAAGATTGAAGATCAGATCTACGATCTGGTTTTGCTGACAAAAGAGATTTTAAGCGAGCGCCCTTTGTTTTTTGTGATCAACAGTTATTCCGCCGGGCTTGCGCCTGCGGTTATGGGTTATGTTCTCGCATCTGTATTGAAGGATTTCGGCGGGAGCGTAGACAGCAGCGAGATCGGGCTAAAGGTCAGCGACAGCGGATTGTCGCTTCCGGCGGGAAGTACCGCTCTTTTTATCGGAGATTCGGATAGTTAACAAGCATAAACAGTAGGTATTGATTTGGAAATAATTCGGTTTGAGGATGTGTCTTTTTCCTATTTTGGGGAAGACCAGCCAGAAAAAGAAGTACTTAAACAGATAGAACTTGCCGTGAAAAAGGGCGAGTTTCTTGCTGTTCTTGGTTATAACGGGAGCGGGAAATCAACTCTCGCAAAACATATGAACGCCATCGTTCTTCCGACAGAGGGGGACGTTTTGGTCGAGGGAATGAACACCAAGGATGACGATCATCTCTACGATATTCGCCAGCGGGTCGGGATGGTCTTTCAGAACCCCGACAATCAGATTGTCGCGACTGTCGTAGAAGAAGATGTGGCGTTTGCGCTTGAAAACCTTGGGGTTGAACCAAAGGAGATTCGCCAAAGGGTAGACGAAGCCCTCGACATCGTCGGGATGTTGGACCATGCAACCGAGGCGCCGCATCAGCTTTCCGGTGGCCAGAAACAACGGGTAGCGATTGCGGGGATTATCGCGATGCGTCCGGACTGTATCGTTTTGGATGAACCGACGGCGATGCTTGACCCAAAGGGGAGAGAGACCGTAATCAGAACCATCAAGCGCCTCAATCAGGAGCAGGGGATTACGGTAGTTCTCATAACCCACTATATGGAGGAAGCGGCCGAAGCCGACCGAATCATCATCCTGAGCGAAGGAATGATTGCGAAGGAAGGCACTCCTCGGGAAGTCTTTTCAGATGTTGAAGGTGTGCGCGCGCTCGGGCTCGATGTGCCGCAGGCAACAGAGGTTTGTTACCTTCTTCGAAAAAAAGGAATCAACATTGAAAAGGACATTGTGTCTTCTGAAGAATGCGTAAGACGTCTCTCGGAGTTGATGGAGGCGGAGCGATGAATAAGACACCGATTATCAGGACGGAAAACCTGACTTACATTTATTCGGAAGGTTTGCCAGGC
>CAZGYK010000010.1:6265-6743 GCA_964530485.1 uncultured Oscillospiraceae bacterium | reverse complement strand
TAGCCTCGAGATTGAGTCGGGGGAATTTCTTGGCGTGATCGGGCATACCGGGTCAGGGAAATCGACGCTGATCCAGCATTTTAACGGACTATTTAAGCCGACGAGCGGGAAGGTATTTGTTGACGGCGAAGATATCTGGGCCGATAAAGCAAAACTGCGTCAATTTCGCTTTCGCGTCGGATTGGTCTTCCAGTATCCCGAGTATCAGCTGTTTGAAGAAACAGTACGAAAAGATATTTCCTACGGACCAAAAAATATGGGGCTTTCGGAGGAAGAAATCGAGAAGAGAGTCCGGGAGTCGTTGCACTTTGTCGGGATGGACGAATCGGTTCTCGACAGCTCGCCCTTTGATCTCTCTGGCGGACAAAAACGCAGGGTTGCGATCGCGGGCGTTATTGCGATGGAGCCCGAAGTTTTGATTCTTGACGAACCGGCGGCAGGACTAGACCCTTCCGGAAGGGCTGAGATTCTTGGGCAG
>CAZGYK010000010.1:0-6255 GCA_964530485.1 uncultured Oscillospiraceae bacterium | reverse complement strand
CGGCGGAAGCGGACCTCGATTACGTCCGCAACAATACCATAAAGAGCGCGGAAATACGGTGATTATTGTATCCCACTCGATGGAGGATATCGCGAAGTATGCGTCCAAGGTTCTCGTGATCAATCAGGGCGAGGTTTTTGCCTATGATTCGGTTGAATCTGTTTTCGGGATGTCTTTTGAACTCGAAAAAATGGGGCTCTCTATCCCGGTTGTCACAAAGATGATGCTGGAATTGAAGCGCAAGGGCTATCCCGTTGATACGTCGGCATTTGCGGCTGAGGCGGCGGTTAAAAGCCTTCTTCCCCTGCTTTTGAAAGGGGGAGACAAATGCTAAAAGATATTACATTTGGACAATATTTATTTGGCCGTTCTCCGATTCATCGCATGGACCCGAGATTGAAACTGATCTTTACCGTGATGTTGATCGTCATGTTATTTGTCGCAAAAACGATACCGGGAATTCTTCTCTGCGTTCTCTTTCTTCTCCTTACGTATGTGGTTGCAAGAATTCCGTTTAAGATGGCTCTAAAAAGCCTAAAGCCAATTTTGCCGATTGTTTTGTTTACCGGGATCCTCAATATCTTTTTTGTTTCAGATGTCGGGGAGCCGCTGCTCTCTTTTTGGGGGATCAACATTTATCTCAAGGGAATTATTTTTACTGTGATGCTCGTAGTAAGGATCACGCTTCTTGTTGCGGGCAGCTCGCTCTTGACCTATACGACTTCTCCGATCGAACTGACTGACGCGATCGAGCGGCTTCTCTGGCCGTTCAAACTTCTAAAACTTCCGGTACATGAACTCGCGATGATGATGACGATCGCGCTACGGATGATCCCTACGCTGATCGAAGAGACGGTCAAGATCATGAATGCGCAAAAGTCGCGTGGCGCCGATCTCGATACCGGGAAGCTGATGCAGCGGGTCAAGGCGCTCGTACCGGTTTTGGTGCCGCTTTTTGTTTCGTCGTTCAGGCGCGCAGACGAACTTGCGCTCGCGATGGAGTGCCGCTGTTACCGGGGCGGTGAGGGAAGAACTCGAATGAAACAGCTTCGCATGAAGATTGTGGATCTCTATACATCGGCTGTATTTGTACTGTTTTTTTCAGCAGTCATTCTTTGTAATAACTTTTTTGTAGCGATTTTGTAGTTTTGGAGTTGATTGAAATCAGGAATTTGCTGATTACAATCGCATATGTAGGGACGAATTACCATGGCTTTCAGATCCAGAAAAATGCCGTGACGGTTCAGGCTGTCTTTCAGGAAGCGCTTCATAAAACGCTTTCTGTTTTGCCGGATATCAAAGGCTGTTCCAGAACGGATACCGGTGTTCATGCGAAACAGTATTGTATCAGCGTTCAAACAGATTCCGAAATTGCGGCGGAAAAACTGAGAGATGCCCTAAATTTTCATCTGCCGCTCGATATTCGCGTGTTTTCGGTTCAGGAAGTTTTGGGCGATTTTCACGCGCGTTATAGCTGCAAAGGAAAACAGTATCAATATTTGGTTTATAATAGCAGGGAGATAGCCCCGTTTTTGGTCGGACGTGCGCTTCAGTTTTTCAAGAAAATTGACGAAGAAAAGCTCAATAATGCCGCGCAGCGTTTTGTTGGAACCCATGATTTTCTTCCGTTTTCAGGAAACAAACGAAGCGTCGAAGATACGGTTCGTACTGTTTCTCGTTTTTCTGTAACTCGCGACGGAGATCTAATCTCTTTCGAAGTGAAAGCCGACGGCTTTTTGTATCATATGGTGCGAATTATGGTTGGGACGCTCCTGAGTATCGCGAGAGGAACGCTCCAACCTGAGGATATCGACTGGGTTTTCGAGACGGGGCAAAGGCTCAACGGCTGCTTCACGGCGCCGCCAGAAGGACTTTATCTCGATCGGGTATTTTATGATTTGGAGGCGGATGGATGAAAACGCGAGATGAAATTACAGCCGCCAGAAAGAGGCGGCGCAGAAAATATCAGCTGCGGCGCCTTTTGGTTTTTGTTATTGCGATTGCAGTTGCACTAGGGATAATTCTCCTGATTAGCCGCGTCGACATGTTTACATTTCGAGGCATCGGAGACTTTTTTCAAACAACTTTTGCAAAGAGGCCGGGGTATCCGGTGCTGCTGGACGGTTCAAAACCGCTCCGCGTTGTTCCGATTTCGAACGCCAATGCGGTTTTAACCGATTCGGAATTGATTGTAAAAGGAAACGGCGGCGGGGAACTGCTCCGTTCATCTCATAGCTTTCAGTCTCCGGATATCCGGGGCGCGGGATCAAGAATTCTCTTGTTCGACAGGGGAAATCGGTCTTTTTCTGTCTATAACCGCACCGGGATGCTGTTCTCAGACGAGAGCGAGTATTCAATTATTTCGGCGGATATTGCGTCTGACGGAACTGTGATTATCCTGACGAGAGGCGACAGCTCTATGTCGCAGATCAAAGTGTTGACCGGATCGAATTATACGACGCTTTTTACTTGGTTCGGCGCGAAGGGGGCGCCCTACTCCTGCGGGATCTCTGACAACGGAAATGAGATCTATTTTACCGGGCTTGTTCCGGCGGAAGGCGGTCTCAAGACTGTCTTTACGGTCATTGATGTCGGAAAGAGGGAACAGCGAAGTGAACGCGAAGTGCGCGGAATCATTAAGAAGGTTTACCAAAATGGAGCGAAATATACGCTAGTCGGCGATGAGGCGGTGTACTTATTAAACAGCAATTTGGAAATTGAGGCGGAATACCCGTTGACGATTGTTCCGAGTATCCGCGTCTCAAAGGAAAATGGTCCGCTTGCGATTGCGTTTGGTGACAATCATCAATCAGACCTCAACTATATTTTGATCTTGTCCGATCGTCTTGAAGAGGTCTCGAAAATTGAGGGAGTCGGTCCGGTAGAGGATATGTATATGGCTTCCGATCGCCTGTATGTGCTGTCGGGAAACACGGTCTACGCGATGCAGACGGACGGAACAATAGTAGAGACATATGAGACGGATATTAAAGCAATACGCGTGTTTGTCATTGGCGGAAAACTTTCGGTGCTTCTGCCCGACCGAATTGAGCAGCCACAGAAAATTAAACAGCAAACGAACTAGCGAATGTCCCGGAGGTAAGTCTATTGTATTGGTTTATTGTTGATTTGGCGTTGGTCATCGTCATTGTAATTACAGTTGCGGTGTCGGCTTATCGAGGATTTCTGTCGTCGTTGATCCGCCTTTTAGGGGTTGCGGTAGCGATTGTTGCAGGCATTATTGTAAGCAGGGTCTTAGCGGAACCCATTTTTAACGCATGGTTCCGGGAAGGGTTAATCGACTCGGTCTCGGAGAAAATCAGTACTGCGGTCAGCGTTGAGGATCTTGTAAAAACAATCGAAGGCGGTTTTCTCGGCATCTTAATCGGCGTATTTGGAGACGGCTCGAAGCTCGCGGATTTCGTAAAGGATCTTACGGTCCTCGACCATCAGAAAATTGCGGTTGCTGTCGTCGACGGGGTTGTGAAGGAACCCGTAGAGTCGCTTATCGCTCTCGTTCTATTTCTAATCACTTTTGTTCTTGTCGTTGTCGTTGTCGCGATTCTCGTAAAAGTAACCGGTGTTCTAAATACCGTACCGATAATCGGAGGGCTCAATCGAATTCTCGGCGCGCTACTTGGAATCGTTTATGGATTCGGGATCTGCTATCTTCTCGTAATCTTGGTTGCGTTTTTCTTTTTGATCACCGGGAATTGGGAGTTTTACAGTAAAAACATCCAGTCAAACACCATCTTTTTCTCATGGCTCTACCGATATAACCCGATTATTCGGTAAGCGTTACTGTTTACACAATGCACATATTTAAGTTGAACTCGTTAATCGTTCGTTCAAAAATCTGTGGTTTAATTGAAACAGAATTCAAAAAACACTTGCACTCTCGATGCGAGAGTGCTAAAATGTGTTCAGGACTACAAAATAAAGCAGTCCGGTAAAACGATTAAAACACGTTGCTTGTGTGAAATAGAAGGGAAAGATGACCCATGATGACTTGTTCCAGATGTAAAAAACGCCCTGCCGTTGTATTTATGACACGAATTGAGGGTGATAATTCTACAAACGAGGGACTTTGCCTTGTCTGTGCCAAAGAGCTTGGATTAAAACCGGTTGACGACCTTATGAAGCGCTTTGGGATCAATGATGAAGAGCTTGAAATGATCTCTGATCAAATGCTTGGCGGAGACTTTGGTTTTGGGCAGCAGCAGGAAGGGGACGCCCCTGATTTTGAGCAGGGCGGTTCTCCTGCGTTTCCTCAAATTTTTATGGGGAACGACGAAGAGACCGAGACAGATGAATCAAAACAAAAAGCGAAAAGTGCCGGTGCCAGAGGCAGGCGCAGAGAAAAGCCGGAAGCACCGCAGCGCAAATTCTTGGACAATTACTGTGATAATCTAACTAAGAAGGCTAAAGAGGGAAAACTCGATAGGATTATTGGGCGCGACAGGGAAATCTACCGCACGCTTCAAATTCTTTCGAGGCGCCAGAAGAACAATCCCTGCCTCATCGGAGAAGCCGGTGTTGGAAAGACTGCGATAGCGGAAGGAATTGCGCTTCGTATCGCGGAGGGAGACGTACCCCCGAAACTGATGAAGAAGGAAATCTACCTTCTTGATCTGACGGCTCTAGTTGCGGGAACTCAGTTTCGCGGTCAGTTTGAGAGCCGCGTAAAAGGACTGATTTCCGAAGTAAAGGCAGACGGGAATATTGTCTTATTTATCGACGAGATCCACAATATTACCGGTGCTGGAGATTCTGAGGGCGCGATGAGCGCAGCGAATATTCTGAAACCCGCTCTTTCTCGCGGAGAAATCCAGGTAATCGGCGCGACGACATTCGCGGAGTACAGAAAGTACATCGAAAAGGACCAGGCGCTCGAACGCCGCTTCCAGCCGGTTAAGGTCGAAGAACCTTCGATTGAAGATACGATTGGCATGCTTAAGGGTATCAAAGAATACTATGAAAACTACCATCATGTAAAAATTGACGATGACATGATTGATCTGGTTGTTGCGCTGTCCGAGCGGTATATCACCGACCGGTTTCTCCCGGACAAAGCGATAGACTTGCTTGACGAAGCGGCGGCCTGCCGCGCGATTCGAAGCAAAGAACTCGCCGAGTACGAAGAGTTGACCGAAAGGCTTGTAACGCTTACGGCGAAGGAGCAGGAAGAAAGCGAGAGCGAAGAGGTTGACTACGAGATTCTTGCACGGATTCGCAGCGACATCCTCAAGGTAGAGAGCCGCAGGGATGAGCTTCGCGAGACGGTTGAAGCGATCCACGTTACCACAGACGACCTCGCTAAGGTAATTGAACTCTGGACCGGAATCCCGGCGACGAAGATAGAAGCGACCGATTACAAGAAGGTTCAGGGCTTGAAAGATGCGATGCTAAAGCGCATTATCGGCCAGGACGAAGCTGTTGAGCTTGTCTCAAATGCTATCAAACGTTCCAGGGTTGGACTCCAGAAACGCCGCCGCCCGGCATCCTTCATTTTTGTTGGACCAACCGGCGTCGGTAAAACCGAACTTGTAAAAGTCTTGGCAACCGAGCTGTTTGACAGCGTAGACCCGCTGATTCGCCTCGATATGTCGGAATTTATGGAGAAACATGCGGTCTCAAGACTGATCGGTTCTCCTCCGGGATATGTCGGTTATGACGAAGCCGGACAGCTAACCGAGAAGGTCAGAAGGCGCCCCTACAGCGTTGTTCTGTTTGATGAAATTGAGAAGGCGCATCCGGACGTCATGAACGTGATGCTTCAAATTCTCGATGAAGGCCGTGTGACCGATGCGCAGGGCAGAACCGTCAACTTTGAAAATACCGTTATCGTGATGACCAGCAACGCAGGCTCAACCGATAAGGTTACGCTTGCGGGATTCGGAAGGACGGACGAACAGGTAAGCGAGGATAAATCTAGGAAAGCGCTAAACGATTTCCTTAGGCCGGAATTTATTAGCCGGGTGGACGAAGTTGTTGTATTTAAGCCGCTCTCTGAGGACAGTCTTGTCAAGATCGCCGCCCTCATGATTGATGAAATGCGTGAGCCGCTGCTTGAGAAAATGATTGTTCTAAAGTACGATGAGGCGGCGCTCAAAAAGCTTGCTGAAATGAGCGGAGGCGGAAAATACGCCGCGAGGGATCTCCGCAGGACGATTCGAAAAACGGTTGAAGACGAAATTGCGACGATTCTTGTTGATAACTCCGACAAACCGATCAGCGCGATAAATGTGACGGTCA
>CAZGYK010000009.1:10519-20351 GCA_964530485.1 uncultured Oscillospiraceae bacterium | reverse complement strand
AAAACGCTTTAGCGTTTTTCATTTAACCAGCTATAGGAACATTAATTTCATGAAAGGTGAATGCTATGAAAAGAGAAAGTGGTATTCTTCTTCATATCTCCTCCCTTCCCTCAAAATACGGCATTGGAACGATGGGGAAAGAAGCCTATCGTTTCGTTGACTTCTTAAAAAAGGCAAAGCAGGGCATTTGGCAGATTTTACCGATCGGTCCTACAGGTTACGGCGATTCTCCCTATCAGAGTTTTAGTGTCTTCGCCGGCAATCCATACCTCATCGACCTCGATCTGTTGATCGAAGACGGTCTTCTATCCGATAGCGATATCAAGGAAGCAAACCTTCTTGATCTTCCGGGATCTGTTGATTACGGACGACTTTTTGAAACAAGAATGCCGCTCTTGCGGAAGGCGTTTATGAACGGATTCCGTCTCGACGACCCGGATTATATGTCCTTTCTCGAGGGGAACTCGTCCTGGATATACGACTACTCTTTTTTCGCCGCGCTCAAAGAGCATTTTGGATACCAGCCGCTCTCTGAATGGCCGCTCGGGATCAAGAGCCGCGAACAGGATTCCATGCACAATTTTGGCGTGATGCTTGAACAAGAAATCAATTTTCAACGTTTCGTCCAATATCTTTTCTTCAAACAGTACGGTGCGCTAAAATCCTACGCCAACAAAAACGGAGTTAAGATTTTTGGCGATATTCCGATCTATCCTTCCCCCGATTCCGCCGATGTCTGGAGCTGGCCCCAGGACTATCAGCTAGACAGCCACCGAAATCCAAAAGCAGTTGCCGGAGTTCCTCCCGATTATTTTTCCGAGGATGGGCAACTTTGGGGGAATCCACTTTACAATTGGGATCAACACAAACAGGAAAACTATCGCTGGTGGCTTCTCCGTTTCGCCCACTTGAATGGGCTATTCGATGCGGTTCGGATTGATCATTTTCGTGGTTTCCATACCTACTTTTGTGTCCCTTACGGAGATACTACCGCCCGCGACGGCCATTGGGAGATTGGCCCTGGAGCCGATTTTGTTGCCCTCATCCGTAAAAGTTTTCCTGATCTTTTGCTGGTCGCGGAAGATCTCGGCGATCTTGACGATAGCGTACGCGATTTTGTAGAGGAAACCGGTCTTCCGGGAATGCGCGTTTTTCAGTTCGCATTCGATGCGCCGAATTCCCCCTATCTTCCCCACAATCATGTCCGAAACACCGTCGTCTATACCGGAACCCATGACAACGACACCCTCGCCGGCTGGCTATCTGAAGATACCGCCGCGGTTCGTTATGCAAAAGACTATTTTTATCTCAACGACAAAGAAGATGAAGTTTTCGGGATTATCCGGGCTGGAATGGCCTCTGTCGCCGATCTTTTTATCGCTCCGATCCAGGATTACCTCGAGCTCGGATCTGAAAGCCGGATGAACACCCCCTCGGTTGCATTCGGGAACTGGACCTTCCGTATTTCGAACGATGACATCAATGACAAACTTGCCAAAAAGATCAAGGATCTTACGCTACTCTACGCCCGCGCTGAAATTGATCCAAAGCCGGAAACTTCGGAAGAAACAACTAGCGAAACAAAGAGGTAGCAGTTTGTCAATTGAAGCAACGAGGTTATTAGATCCTACCGAAAAACGTAGAATTGCCGAACGGATTCTTCTTTCGCTCCCGAATTGGTTCGGAATTCCGAGTTCAACGGCGGAATATATCGAATCCGTCATGAACCTTCCTTTTTTTGCGGTATACCGCGAAACAGAGGCTATCGGTTTTTTGGCCCTTCAAAAAACCAGCGTATTTGCGTATGAGATTCATGTGATGGGCGTCCTTTCCGAATACCATCGAAACGGGGTTGGGCGCGCTCTAGTCCTCGCTTCGGCCGATTACGCCAGGGAAAACGGAGCCCGCTACATGACCGTAAAAACGCTTGACGAGAGCAATCCGGATCCCTATTACGCGATGACAAGGGCGTTCTATCTCGGGATGGGATTTCTCCCGCTTGAGGTTTTTTTAACGCTATGGGATCCATCGAACCCCTGCCTTCTTATGATTCGTGACCTATTAGAACCTCCTGATCTAAAAGGCTGAGAGAACACCCTGACATGTTCCTCTTAGAATGACTTTCCGGCGCTTTTTGTGACCCGATTTTTGCCGGTTATCACCAATCACTTCAAGGCTAGACGCAACAATTATTTGACTTCTGTTGGCGCGATAGCGAGAAAAATGTGTGTCCTCATTTTTACGATTCCTAGGAAAACAGACGTACGAGGCGTGCCGCCAAGGAAAAGAGGAGAGAAATCTAGTGGAGTATAGAAAGGCAACTTTGGAAGACGTTTTAACCCTAGTTGAATTGCGCAAACAACAACTCCTTGAAGAAGACGCTCACGTCATGAAAAATATAGATTTTGAACTCAAGGACTACTTTGAACGTGGCCTTTCTGACAATTCTTTTATTTCATGGATTGCACTGGAAAACAATAGTATCGTCGCGACGAGCGGGCTTTGCTTTTATCAGTTGCCTCCCAACTTTTCCAATCCATCCGGCAAAAATGCGTACGTCACGAATATGTTTACATTGAAAGAATACAGAAGACAAGGAATCGCTTCTATTCTGTTGGAAAAAATTCTATCGGAAGCCCGTTCTCTGGGCTTTTCGGTTGTAAGGTTACATGCTTCTTTAGACGGAAAGAGTCTCTATTCGAAATTTGGATTTATCCCATCAGATGGGTACATGGCTTTGAGATTTTAGGCTTGTTTTTTTATTTGATCTTTCTAAAACGCAAAAACCCCCGCCGCAAAAGCGGCGGGGGTTTTCATACTCTTATCTTCCGAAAACTTCGGCGATCTTCTCCATCAAATCGCTTACCTTTAGATGCTGGGGACATTCCGCTTCACACTTTTTACAGTGGAGGCATTCCCCCGCTCCGACTTCAACCTGTCTCTCGTAATATGCTTTTGCATCTTCATATGACGCGGTTGCCGTAGTGTTGTAGGCTTTGAGTGCTCTTGGGATATCGATTCCAGCCGGGCATGGCATGCAATAGCGGCAGCGCGTACAGGGCGCAAGGATCAAGTTATTATAAGAATCCCGCACCTGCATCAGCATGTCGAGATCTTTATCAGAGAGCATCCCTACCGAAGAACGCGAAGCATATTCGATATTCTGATTCTGTTGTTCGAGAGAACTCATTCCCGAAAGAACAACGCTCACTTCAGGTCTGTTCCAGAGGAAGTCGAGAGCCCATTCAACCGGGCTCTTGCTCTTGTCCATAGCTGTCAGCGCCTTCTCATGCAGATTTGCCAACTTCCCGCCGAGCAACGGTTCCATAATGACAAGACCCATGCCACGCCTTCCGACTTCGGCAAGCCCCTCCATTGTAGCCTGATACTCGATATCGATATAGTTCATCTGAATCTGGCAGAAATCCCAACTATACCCGTTTAGTATATGCATAAACGCTTCAAATCCGTCATGGAACGAAAAACCGATAAACTTGATCTTTCCCGCGGCACGCGCCTGTTCCATTTTTTCAAGCAGACCAAACTTTACGACTTTGTTGTCGAAAGAATCTTGTTCGAGACCGTGAAACATATAAAGATCTACCGAATCCAACTGGAGGCGTTCAAGCTGCTCGGCGAGAACACGGTCAAAATCTTCCGCCGACTTCATCTGGCCCATCGGACATTTGGTTGCGACTGTTACCTTTTCACGGTATCCGTCTTTCAAGGCTTTTCCGAGTATCACTTCGCTCTTGCCGCCATGATATGGCCACGCAGTGTCCATATAAGTTATGCCTTTGTCAATCGCTTCGCGGATCATCTTGATCGCATATGCCTCATCGGTCTCCCCGTTCGCCCCATTGGGAAAACGCATACACACAAGGCCAAGCGACGAAACTGTAAGTCCGGTCGATCCAAACTTGCGGTAGTTCATAAATCCTCCTCTATCCCACCATCCTGGCGGGCATCTTGTATTTGTCCTAATTGTACCACCCTTTGCCCCATTAAAGTCAAGGGTTACAGGAAAGCATTCAAATTTCTTTAAGTTTTTTGAGCCTGTTCTGCTGTTTTGCGACTTCGCATATACAAATTGCTTCTAATCCGCGCTTACCCTTAGGCGCCGAGCTTTCCAAGCGATACCACTCCGCTCGCAAGATATGTATCACCTCTTTGAACCACGACCGAGAGGTCACAGTTTTCCGGAGAAGGCAGATCAGAAGAAAGAACCGACGTAAACACTGCGGCTTCCTGGTCCTTCTTAAGCATTTTCGCGCGGAAGTACTTGGTTTCTCCAAGGCTGCGGTCATATACCTTAAGATAAGCGCTATCGACATCTTCACCTAAATCCGTTATCTTAGCGCCGAGATAGGTGAACGACGAAACCGTTTCGTCCGGCGCGCAAGCCGTTTCGATAATGGTAAAACTGCCGGGTTCCGGCGTTTCTGACAACAAAGCCGACTTTGTAAACGCAAAAACATAATAGCCGTCGATCACTTCGTAAAGCGACATGTTTGTACCGGAGTCATAGTTTTCACGAAGAAACGTCAATTTGCTTTCGAAGTTTCGCGTATCGACTAAAAAAACATCTTCGCGCTCAAGCAAAGCACGATAGGGCGATATTTCAACACTATGACGAGTCAAGATACTATTCTTTGCCGGAGAATCGGTATCCCATCCGCCAAGTGTATAGCTATTTTCATAGTACCCCGGTTCAAGCGCGGTAAACGCGGGTACAATCCGATGAATTTCTACAGCAGGTCCGGTCGCATGATCGATTAAGAAGAGAGAATCATTCTGTTCCGATAAGGTTCGATAGATTTCCCCAGCCGCGGGATTTAATCCGAAATCCGAATACTCGATACAAGCCACAACCGAAAGCGCAAGCGAGGCAAGCGCGACGAACGCCGGGATTCCAAACCGAAGCAGCCGGGTTCTCTGTTTTTCCGGGGTCTCAATCGCCGTTATCGACATCAGCGCAAGACATCCCGTAAGCCCGGACATCACCCAATGGGTCACTCGCCCAATGAAACAAAAATAAAATAGGCAGATAAAGAAGGCAAACAAAGACCAGAACGCGATTCGTCTTCCCCTCGGCCTTGCAAGCCCAATACATAGAACGGTAAGCGCCAAAGCCGTCAAGAAATGAAGATCGGTCCCAAGCATTTTGATCTGTTCCAAAAAAGTGGAAACCGAGTTTTTTGGTACGTTGTCGCGAATCTTTGCAATATCTGAAAGCGTCTTCGTATCGAATTTTTCCAGATCCGCAAAATTCCATTCCTGAATCATTATGTAGTCGTTTTCGCTGATTCCGATCGCTTCGTATTCCGTCTGATATTCCAGATAATCCGGCAAAGCGAAGTCGGATACCATCCCACGGTAACGGTTGTATTCCCTGTATTCCATGCCACCCGGGGTCAGCGACACCAAAAGAATATCAAGACCTGTAAAAACAGCAATTGAGATAAACAGCAATACAAAGGTTCCGATCAGGCTGCGTTTTCGTTTCATCCATGCCCCGAACCATCCCCGTTCGCGCCTTGAAACCAAAACCGCAAAATCCGGCGCGATCGTCCCGTCTGCGTCATCATTTGAACCAAACAGAAAGATCAAACCGATTCCTGCGGCAAATGCCGCACCGATCAAGAACGCATTTAGCCGAAGAAAACTCGCGAATATCGCCGCAATGCTCCCGAGAACCAAAAAAAACCTGCTCTGTTTCTGTATCCCGAAAAAGACGGCGATCAGACCGCATACCGCAACTATCGGCGCAAGCTTGGTATTGTGAAGTCCAAGATAATAATCCGGAGCAATAAAACAGCTGATAGCAGCAACGGCGGAAAGACCAAGCAAATTCCGATTCTTCAAGAGGACAACACATCCGGCCAAAGAAAACGCAAGATAGAGAAAGAGCTCTTCAAAAACCGTAAACCAGTTAATCCCCGGCAAAACCGATTGGAGCGTCATCAAAAGCCACGAATAGAGGTAGTTTGTATGAACCGTTACCGCAGAAGCCTCCCCATATGCGCCCGCAGTAATTCCATGGATAATCCAGTCGTCATTGTTGAGCGCGCGCGGATGGAATATGAAAATATCGATAAGCAAAACAATGGCGTTTACCAAAAACACCAAAGAGACAGCCGCCCTGTCGGATATTCGTCTTTTCTCTAATCCCTGTTCCAATGCAATCCCCCAGCATAACGATTCGACATTTTTATCTCAAGATCTCAAATTAGTGCCAGACACCAATAACCAAAACAGGAAACTTTCCCGGTTCGCGTCCGGTTTCGCGTTTTTCTCAGTATATCAAATCCGCGCGAACAGGTAAACTGTGTTTATTGCGAAAACAGACCGGCTCATGTATAATACAACTAATCGAAAACGGAACGAACCGTTATCAAGAGCACTGTTTAAGGAAAGGCAAGACTATGATCCCTTTTTGCAAACCTTCGATCACCGAACTGGAACAGGCCTATATTCGAAAAGCAGCTGCAGGAAGAATCTGTGGCGACGGTCCGATTACCGCAGAGGCGACAGCCCTGCTTTCTAAAAAAACAGAGCTAACTGATCTTTTACTTACAACTTCCTGTACCCATGCGCTGGAACTCTCGGCAATGCTCTGCGAACTGGAGCCAGGCGACGAGGTAATTCTTCCGTCTTATACCTTCTCTTCGACAGCGAACGCGTTTCTTCTTCAGGGAGCAACCCTGAAATTTTGCGAAATCGATCCAAAAACAATGAACGTGGACCCCGACCACATGGCATCGTTGGTTACCGAGAAAACAAAAGTCCTTGCCCCTATCGACTACGCCGGCGTTCCCTGTGACATCGATAGAATCAACGAAATCGCTAAAAAGCACGATCTCTTTGTTGTTTTAGACGCTGCTCAGTCAGTCGGAAGCCGCTATAAAGGCAGGCCGGTCGGCAAAGACGCAGACTTTGCCTGTTTCTCTTTTCATGAAACCAAAAATTATGTGATGGGCGAGGGCGGCGCCGTTGCCTTTCGCGATCCGGCTATGAAAATGAATGCAGAAATTATCCGTGAAAAAGGAACCGACCGAAGCCGGTTGTTCCGCGGAGAAATAGACAAATATACCTGGCAAAAGCCGGGATCCAGCTACCTTCCTTCCGATGTTCTCGCCGCAATGCTGCTTGGCCAGCTCGAGCGGTTTGACGAAATCATGGAAAAGCGCATGCATGTATGGAACTATTTTAACGATGAACTTGCTTCCCTTGAAACTGCCGGAAAAATCCGCCGCCCGTTTATCCCCGATTACGCGGAACACAATGCTCATATTTTCTACATGATCCTCAATTCGCCCAAAGAACGCGATGCTCTGCTTTCTTTTCTTTTGAAGGAACGCGGAGTCGGCGCAGTCTTCCATTATATTCCGTTACATTCCGCCCCGGCCGGCTTAGCTTTTGGGAATCGTCCGGAGGATCTCCCGCTTACCGAAGATTACGCCGCGCGTCTGATTCGGCTTCCGCTATTTCCGGATCTCACCGAAACAGAGCTCGCATATATTGTCAGCTCGGTAAAAGAATTCTTTTAAGAGGTATCGATGAAACGCGTTGCCATGCTTCAATCCAATTACATCCCCTGGAAAGGCGTATTCGACCTGATCCATCGTGTGGATGTTTTTGTGTTTTATGACGATGTCCAGTTTACGAAAAAAGACTGGCGTAGCCGCAATAAAATACCGACTGCGAATGGAGAGCTCTGGCTTACCGTTCCGGTTTTGACAAAGGGCAAGCGCGACCAGCTGGTCTTCGAAACGATGATTGACCAAAGTACCGACTGGCAGCAAAAACATCACCGAACCCTGACCCTCAACTACGCAAAAGCACCTTATATTCGTGACTATGAACAGCTCCTCTTCGATTTTTATCTTGCGAAACGTTGGGCCAATCTTTCGGAAATGAATGTCTATATGACAAAATACCTCTGCGGGGAGCTCGGCATAACCGCTGAATTTGTCAACGCGCAGGATCTCGGTATTTCAGGCGATAAAGACGGAGAAAAGGTCATTCAGATTTGCCAGGCACTTGACTGCGACCACTTTATCAACGGTCCGGCATCCAAAGCCTTTATGGATGAACAGAAGTTCAAGGCTGCCGATATTGAACTGGAATATATGGAATACGAATACCCTCAATACAAACAGCTTTTTCACCCGTTTAATCATTACGTCAGCGTGCTTGATTTGCTGTTCATGACGGGGAAAGACGCGCCTCACTATATCTACGACTGGAAAGAGAACCGATGAAAGTGTCCGATTATATTGCGAATATGCTACTTTCCGAAGGCATCTCGACTGTCTTCGGTTTTCAAGGCAGCAATGTCACCCATCTCATCGATTCAATTTCCAAAACCAAAGGTCTTCGCTACATACAAAACCATCATGAACAAGCCTCTGCATTCGCAGCAAACGCCTATGCCTTAGCCAAAAACAAAATCGGCTGTGCGCTCTCTTCGAGCGGTCCCGGCGCGATCAATATGATCGGTGGAATTGCAAACGCCTGGTTCGATTCTGTCCCGGTTCTCTTCTTGACCGGCCAGCTCAATTCGAAGGCGCTTCGCCAAAATCCCCTGCTCCGCCAGCAGGGATTTCAGGAATTTGATATTGTATCGACTGTCTCGATGTTTACGAAATACGCTATCACAGTCCTTGATCCATCCGAGATCCGCTACCATCTTGAAAAGGCCCTTTTTCTCGCGAAGAACAATCGAAAAGGTCCTGTCTTGCTGGATTTGCCGCACAATGTTCAATCAGCAGAGATTGATATCGAGAATTCCCGCAGCTTTTTCGGATCAGACGAATTCCGTTCTTATCAAAAAGAACCCTCTATTTTGAACACTTTAGATTTGGCCAATACGCTCTCACTTCTCGAATCGAAAAAACGCCCGCTCCTGCTACTTGGAGGCGGGGCGAAGCCGCTCAGGGAAAGCGAAGCGCTTAAAACACTTGTCGACCGTTTTGATTTGCCCGTTGTCGCCTCGCTTCTCGGTCTCGATGTTCTTCCACACAGCGATCCGCATTTTGTCGGATTTATCGGCTCCTATGGAAACCGCTACGCCAATCTTGCCGTAGCGAAATGTGACCTACTACTTGTTCTCGGGTCAAGGCTTGATTCCCGCCAGACCGGAGACTTTCCCATTGAGTTCGCAAAAGGTGCCACAATTATCCATGTCGATATCGACCCGATCGAACTCGGGCATAATATAGACAGCAACTTAGCAGTCAATGCAGATTGTTTCGATTTTGTATCTGCTCTTCTCTCTTCTTCTCAAGAGTTTTCCCTTTGCCATCATGATTGGCGCAAGGAGCTTGCCCAATTAAAAGAAAAATATCCCGTCTCTTCAGACAATGATCCAAAGACGCTGCCGAACGCGATTCTCCGCGCCGCGAGCCTCTCTTTCTCCGGGAACGATATTGTAACCGGTGACGTCGGCCAGAATCAGATGTGGACGGCACAATCAGTTTTCTTGAAAGATTCTATGCAACTTCTCAATTCCGGCGGTCTCGGCTCAATGGGGTTCTCCCTTCCGGCTTCGATCGGTGCGCTGTTCGCCTTACCCGGCGCAAAAGCACTTTCGGTTTCCGGAGACGGCGGAATTCAGATGAACCTTCAGGAACTCTGTACGATAGCGCGCGAAAAGCTTCCAGTCAAAATCCTTGTGATGAACAACCGCTCGCTCGGTTTGATCCGGACCTATCAATCGATCGTTTTTGGGAGTTGTCCTGGCTCGGTTGACGGTTTTTCTTCCCCGGACTATGCGCTTCTTGCAAAAAGCTACGGCATCCCTTACGCTCTCGTCGAATCTATCGAGGAT
>CAZGYK010000009.1:0-10509 GCA_964530485.1 uncultured Oscillospiraceae bacterium | reverse complement strand
TGAAGTTCGTCTTAAGCCGGATACCGAAGTTCATCCTGAACCGGCATATCAGAAACCATACTATATCCAGTCTCCGCTACTGGACGAAGAGATACCCTAATCGGCTTGCTTGAATCCATAAACTATTTTACTCCAGGAGAACGCATGAAACAGTTTCGAATTCTTGTGACCGCGGTCGGCGCGATTGTCGGTTATGGCATCATCGAATCTCTCCGTCTTTCGGGCTATAGCGTCCATATTGTCGGAAGCGATATCTTCCCGGACGCTGTCGGTCAATATTTTGCCGACGATTTTGTCGTTGCGGAACCTGCGGCTTCTCCGAGCTATCTCGATTTTCTCAAAACAACAGTTGACGAACATCAAATAGATCTCGTTTTGTTCGGAATTGAACAGGAGATTTCAGCCGTATCGAATGGCAGGGAACTTCTCGGCAAAACAATGACTAAACTTGCCGTCAACAGCAAACACATCATTGATCTCACCGACGATAAATGGCTGACCCGAAACTGGCTTCTCGACAACGGTCTTTCGGACTACGCAATCGATTCTGCCATTTCCGGGGACTTTCAGTCTATCCGCGACGCATACGGCGATCGTTTTCTGATCAAACCCCGCATCTCCCGCGCATCAAAAGGAATTGTACCGGTGGACAGCGAGGATGACTTCAACTACTTCAAGAAAAAGCTCGCTGACAATTTTATGGTTCAACGCATTGTCGGCGACATGGAACATGAATATACGGTCGGCGTCTTCGGACTCGGGGATGGGCGTTTCTCCGGAGCGGTCTATCTTCGCCGAACCCTCTCTCAGGAAGGGGCAACCGCAAAAGCATGGGTAATCGAAGACCCCGCTTTAGAAGATGCCGCCGCGCGCATCACCGAACGATTAATGCCGGTCGGCCCAACCAATTACCAGTTTCGAAAAGAGGGCGATTCGGTCTATCTTCTCGAAATCAACCCCCGTATCTCCTCATCCGTTTCGATCCGCAGCAAATTCGGTTTTAACGAGCCAAAGATGTGCATTGAGTATTATCTTGAAGGCAAAACGCCCGCTCCTCCCGTCATCAAGCCAGGGCGCGCCATCCGCTATATCAAAGACTGGATGGTGGAGGAATGATCGGGTTTCTTGCGGATATCCACGGCAACTACCCCGCGCTTTCTGCCGTTATCGATGCGCTTGACCGTCTTCGGGTATCGGAATGCTATTCTCTCGGCGACGTCGCCGGTTACTACCCGATGATCAACGAATGTATTGCGCTTCTCAAGGAACGAAATATCCCGAACATCCTCGGAAACCACGACAACTATCTCGTTAACCAAGCCGACTGTCCTCGTTCCGAAACGGTAAATCTGGCAATTCGACACCAGCGCTCGCTTATTACTGATGAAAATCTTGCGTGGCTCAAAACATCTTCCAGTTTCTTTGATACCGAACTTTTCTACGCCGTCCACGGCGGACTTCATGATTTTCTCGAAGAATATACAACTGCTCCCCAGTTTCCGGAATCGGTTTCGAGACCGCTCTACCTGAACGGGCATACCCATAAGCCGTTGTTGGCGTCCTGTCTTGAAAAGACCTATTGTAACCCTGGTTCTGTCGGCCAGCCGAGAGACGGCGATCCGAGAGCATCCTTCGCCGTTCTTTTGGATAGCGGCGAGGTTCGGCTTTACCGCGTGCCATATAACATCGACGAAATCGCGAAACAGTCAAAAGAGGCCGGGTTTGAACCGCGCTTTTACGAATGCTTATATTTTGGAACCTCGATCAAACCAAAGAAGGGATCACACGAATGACCATCACAGTAGCCATCCCCTGTTACCGCTCAAAAGATACGATTGCCACGGTGGTTTCCGAGGTAAAGAAGGAAATTTTGAAACGCGAGGGCAACGACTATCAATTTGTTCTCGTCAATGATTGCTCACCTGACGACACATTTGAATCGATCCGCGCTCTTTGTAAAGACGACCCGAAAATCGTCGGTGTCTCCCTCTCCCGGAATTACGGGCAGGAGGCGGCGACGCTTGCGGCGCTTCCCTACGTTGACGGAGACGTCTGTGTCTTTATGGACGATGACGGTCAACACCCCGCGGGAGAAATCTATAAGCTGATTGATAAAATCTCGGAAGGGTATGATCTTGTATACGGACGCTTTTCCGAAAAGCACCATAGTTTCTTCAAAAAGCTTGCAAGTAAAATGCACGGCGCTATTTCGGAATTCAACGGGACAAAGGTCAAGGGCATTGCTCTCAGCAGCTATTTTGCGCTTTCGAAGTTCTGCGCGAAGCAGTTGATCCAGTATAAAAGTCCGTTTGTCTCCCGCGGCGGCTATATGATGGAAGTCACGATGAAGGTTGCGAACGTCGACATCACCGAACACCGCGACCGCATCTCCGGCGCAAGCGGCTATACCATGCGAAAACTGATTTCGATGTGGATGTCGAGTTTTACCAATTTTACGATGAAACCCCTCCGCTTCGCTACCGCAGCTGGCGGATTGATCGCATTCGCAGGGTTTGCTTATGGAATCTACCTGATTATCCGCAAACTGATCATGCCTGATGTCGCGCTCGGATTTACTTCTATTATGGCTGTCATGCTCTTCCTCGGCGGTATGATTATGATCATGCTCGGCCTTCTCGGCGAGTATATTGGACGCACCTATATGACCATCAGCAGCATGCCCCAATATGTTGTCCGGGAACAGTTAAACGCAAAGGAATCTGCCGATGCTAAAGCAAACGAAAAAAGTTGACCTGAAGAGCCTTTTGATCCTGCACGCAGGAATATTAATCTACTCCATCTCGGCGGTTTTTTCGAAGCTCGCTGCAGGGAAGGAGCTTTTTTCTGTTTCATTCTTCTTGTTCTACGGGCTTTCGTTATTCATGCTCTTTCTTTATGCGCTGATCTGGCAGCAGGCGCTCCGGCGCTTTGCGCTTGGAACCGCCTACGCCAACCGCGCCGTTGCCGCTCTTTGGAGCCTCCTTTTTGGAGCGATTCTCTTTTCAGAGATCATTACGCTTCGGCACCTTCTCGGCGTAGTCGTCATTTTGGTCGGCGTTGTATTGGTGGTGAGCGGCGATGAATGATCTGACGATTTACCTTCTCATTTTGATTGGCGGGACATTGATCGCTTCTTTTTCCCAGCTAATATTGAAAACCGCCGCCAACCGGGAATACCCGACCCTGATAAAACAGTATTTGAATCTCCGGGTCATTTCCGCCTACTTTTTACTCTTTGTTTCAACAATTACGTCGTTGATTGCGTTCCGCGTTGTTCCGCTCAGTTATGCGCCGATCTCCGACGCCGCCGGTCAGATCTTTACCGTGACCCTCGGTTATCTGGTTCTCAAGGAAAAGTTGACGACAAAAAAACTTTTAGGGCTTGCCATTATTCTCGCCGGTATTTTTCTGATCGCTTTGTAATTCAAAAGAAAAGAAGCGGCTTCACGCCGCTTCTTTTTGATAGTTCGTTTAGTCGTCTACATCAAACGCTTCGAGCTTCTCCTTCTTCGGCGTCGGACGGCTGTCCCCGTGTTTTACAAATGACATTGTGATAAAGGACAGGATCACAAAAAAACATCCATAGGGGAACAGGGTTTTCCATCCAAATGCATCCACAAATACACCGGAGAACGCCGGGGTAATGGATTGCGCCGCCATACTAAAGAAATAGTAGTATCCCGTGTACTTTCCGATATTTGGTCCTCTGCTCATATCGACGACCATCGGATAGCTGTTAACGTTGATAAACGCCCAGCCGACTCCGGCCAGCGCAAAGAAGAAGAACATTAAATAGGAAAAGTCCTTAAACAGCATCGACGCGGCAAACGCGGCAGCCAACATTGTAATTCCACAAAGAATCGTTTTCTTTCGTCCGATTTTTGTCGCTATGATCCCAACCGGAATAAAGGCGATGATCGCGGCAACCTGGGCAACCAGAAGAATCAGGGCAACATTACCGATCCCCTTGCCCCATACGTTTTGGGCGTACCGTGAAAAACCGGTTGTTACAGCATTATACCCCATAAACCAAAGAAAAATACTCAAAAGAATCAGGATAAAGCTCTTCGCAACAGCCGGTTCCATCTTGATCTTTTCGCCAGTTTCGGTGCGGTCACTATCGACCTCGTTAATCCCGTGTTTTTCACTCTCTGCCCGCATCTCCGCAACAGCGACGGGCTCATTGATCGTTGTCACCAAAAGAACGATACATACGACCATAAATCCTGCTAAAACAAGAAACAACGGAAAATAGTTGTCGCTTCCTTTTGGAACGAGAAGCGGTGTAACGCCCAGCATCAAAGCCCCGCCAAGCGTTCCCATCAAGTTGATAACCGCGTTTCCCTTGCTCCGCAGCGGCTTAATCGTCACATCCGGCATCAGCGCAACCGCCGGACTCCGATAGGTACTCATCGCTATCAATACTACGCCGAGCGTTACCATAAACATGACAAGATTTTTCCTCTGTTGCGCCAGCGGGAGCAGGACGACGCAGATCGACGCGACAAATGTTCCTATCAGTATATAAGGCATCCGTCTCCCGATCTTTGTATTCGTTTTGTCCGAGATTGCTCCAAATAGCGGCAACATAAACAAAGCGAGGATATTGTCGATTCCCATGATCATCCCGGCAACTTTGGCGTTCATCCCGAAGGTATTTTCCAAAATCAATGGAATCACATTGTCATAGATATTCCAGAATGCGCAGATCGACATAAACGCCAATCCTACAAGCACTGTTCGTTTGGTATTCAGTTTCATGACACTTCCTCCTTTTCGTTTGGTGTTCTCTGGTTTAAGTGTAACATATTGGCCATCAATACAAAAGCAAATTCATACAAATCTATGGTATACTTAGCACCAGCTAAACGTGTTCATATCATTCCCTGACGATAAATTTAGGTTTAATCCCAGTCTTTTCTTTTGGGGTTCGCAAATACGCTAGGTTGATGTAAAAAAGATATTGGTTCCGTTTTTTGTATTTGACGCTATATTAGGAGATTTTCATGGCCGGTTTTCTGCCGCTTAAAAAAGAAGAGATGACCGCTCTTGGATGGACGGCGCCGGACTTTGTTCTAGTTACCGGAGACGCCTATGTCGACCATCCTTCTTTTGCGCATGCAATTCTATCAAGACTCCTGGAATCAAAAGGATACCGTGTTGCAATCCTATCCCAACCCGATTGGAGAGATCCGAAAAGCATATGTCTGTTTGGACAACCGAAACTCGGGTTCCTCGTCTCCTCAGGGAATATGGATTCGATGGTCAACCATTATTCGGTTGCCAAACGTAGGCGGGACAAGGACGCGTACACGCCTGGCGGCAAAACTGGTTTTCGTCCAGACTACGCCGTTACGGTCTATTCAAAGCTGATTAAATCCGCCTATCCCGACTCCTTCGTTGTAGTTGGCGGGATTGAAGCAAGCCTTCGAAGGCTCGCCCACTATGACTATTGGTCAGATTCTGTAAAACGCTCGGCTCTCCTCGATTCCAAAGCCGACCTTCTTGTCTATGGGATGGGAGAAAAAAGCCTTCTTGAAATCGCCGAAAAACTTAAAAACCATACGCCGCTTGAAGAACTGCATTCTATCCGCGGAACCGCTTTTCTGACTGGTTCGGACAGTTACTTTGAAGACTCTATTCGCCTTTCAAGTTACGAAGATGTTCTCAAAGATAAAAAGAAATTTGCAAAATCATTTTATAAGCAATACCAGAATACTGACCCGTTTACGGCAAAACGTCTGGTTGAACCCTACATAAAAGACAACATATTCGTTGTTCAGAATCCGCCGCAAATGCCGCTTACAACCGCAGAATTTGACGCGATCTACGATCTTCCCTATACCCGAAAAATTCATCCCTCCTACGAGGAGTTGGGCGGAATTCCCGCCATTGAAGAAGTTCGGTTCAGTATTGTAAGCAGCCGCGGCTGCTTCGGCGCTTGCAGCTTCTGTGCGCTTACGTTCCATCAGGGACGTATTGTCCAGACCAGAAGCCACGAATCGATTCTCAAAGAGGCTCAACGGATCATTGCCGAACCTGATTTCAAAGGATATATCCACGATGTCGGCGGCCCGACCGCTAACTTCTACCACCCCTCCTGTGACAAGCAGCTTCAATGCGGAACCTGTTCCGACCGTCAGTGTCTTGCCCCGGAACCCTGTAAGAACTTAAATACCGATCATAGCAGCTATCTAGACCTTCTTCGGAAATTGAGATCCCTTCCTGGTATCAAAAAAGTTTTTATTCGTTCCGGGATCCGGTTTGACTATCTTTTATATGACAAGGACAAAAGCTTCCTTCGCGAGCTCGTCGAGCATCACGTCAGCGGGCAACTAAAGGTAGCGCCTGAGCATGTTTCCGACAAAGTCCTATCCGTCATGGGAAAACCGCCAAACAGTGTGTTTCAAAGTTTTCTTGATCAATTCGATTCGCTCAATCGAAGTTTGAGGAAAGAACAGTACGTCGTACCTTATTTGATCTCATCTCACCCCGGCTCAACGCTCAAGGAGGCAATTGAACTTGCGGAATATCTCAACAGCATTCGCTATACCCCTGAGCAGGTTCAGGATTTCTATCCGACGCCATCCACCCTTTCGACAGCAATCTACTATTCCGGGTACGATCCCCGGACTATGACGGAAGTCTACACGCCGAAAGATCCTCACGAAAAGGCAATGCAGCGCGCTTTACTTCAATTCCGAAACCCGAAAAATGCCGATCTTGTTCGAGAGGCGCTTCAGCGTGAAGGGCGGTATGATTTAATCGGGAACGGAAAGAAATGTTTGATTTCGCAAAAGAATGTGCCGGCTAATAAAAATATTAACAAGACAAAGAGGGGGAAAAGAAAATGAAAAAATTCGCGTTTATCTTAATGGGAAGCAGCTTCGACACCACAAAGCAGAAAATCAAGTTTGAAACTGATGGTTCTCTTACCGCGATCTATACCGTTAATAGTTTTTCCGACGCAAAAACGCTCATCAAGCGCCTGATCGAAGAAGGATATGGATGTGTAGAACTCTGCGGCGCTTTTGGAAAAGAAGGGGCGAAGAAGCTAATTGAGGCAACCGACAACAAAATCGCCATCGGCTATGTTGTCCACGAGCCTTCTCAGGATGCGCTTTTCGAAGCATTCTGGGGATAGTTTTTTTGCTATCCGTATTGTAAGACTTTTGTTTTTGGCATCAGTTCCATGATTACTGTTCCGTAAATATACCAAAAGAACCCCCTTCCGAATTTCGGAAGGGGGTTTCTTCTATCGAACTGTGAAGTGGGATCCATTTACTGCAAGATGGATTTCTCTATACTCCTTCTTTGGCGGGATTTCCGTAATCAGCGACATGTTCTCGAAATGTATCACGACCGGCCGTTCATAGAAATCTCTTCTGTAGACCGGCCCAAAATGGATCGTCGCAGACATTTCAGAAAGCGGAGGCATATCGTCTTTCGTAATGTCCAAATAAAGAACATCATGTTTTGGATGCCGTATCCGAAGGAAGTGTCTTACAGACTTATGCCTTTTTTTCGTCCCTTCCTCCCACCATTCGTAGGTAACATGAATTCGACAGGTAAAGAGCAGTAGGAACAGCATTAAGAGCAGAACCAACAGTAGCCCAATCACCGGCCACCTGTAGTTAATTGCGCTCCGCCTTACTCCCATCTGACCACTCGGCTGACGCTGGTTGGTCTCGGTTACGAGCGGCGGCGTATTCCCTGACGGGGAACCTCCACTACCGCTTCCCCCACCAAAAACAGGCGGGTTCGGATTCGGGTTTTGCGTAAACGGGGCTCTGTTCCCTCCTCCGGCTACCGGCGTCTCTTCGTTCGACGAGGACGTTTCTGGCTGCGGCAGAGGGATAGGAACCACATTGATTCTCACGGCTACAACCCTTGCGAGCATCGGTGCCACGGAAGATACATCGCGAATTCCGCTAGGAAGCTGCGCCGGATTTTTGTTGGCTGCGTCGCCTTCAAGTTCCGATACCAAAACATAGAAAACGTCGGTTCCAACAAAGCCACGATCCGGCGTATAGGTATAGTTTCCTGCTGCATCGATCTGCAGCGTTCCATGTTCCGGAGCAAATCCCGGGAGACATTCAATGCTGAATAGATTGCATGCGTAACCCAAATCCAGAGAATCGTCCGGGATCAGGCTTCCAACTAATTTGTTTCCTGAATAGATGGAATAAACCGGATTTGCGAGACTCCTTGAACCCGTTCCAAGAGCGCTGAATGCTCTATAGGGATCCGATGCAAGCGGAGAGGTAACTTGGTTCTTGACCTCCGGGGCATCGTTGACCGGTTTGATCGAAATTGGGATATCAAAGATAATTTTCTCAGTTCCATCTACCATCACGCGAATGGTGAGCAACACATCACCAAATTGATAGGAAACCGGTTCGTAAAGGAGTTGAACCGTTCCATCCGGATCAAGTAGGAAGTCGCAGTCTCCAGCTCGAAGGATTGTTTCGTCTGAGCTTTTGACAATTTCGAGAACAACATTTCCTGTAGTCGTATCTACGCCGTCAAATCCCGGAATTGTACTGACAAGCCGGTCGACTCTTTCGTTCTCGTTGCTGACCGCTGTCGGACTCAGGTATACCCAGATGGGAGTCGATTTGTTATTTGAATCAGTAATGATAACCTGGAACCGGGTACCGGTAAATCCGAGAACCGCAGTAAACTTGAACTTGTTCGGGACAGAAGAATCCGGTGTGAGTGTCCCTTGCCCTGGATCTTGAAGTGAACCAAATGTATAGGAATCAATCGTAGCGTTGGGGTCTGGAGTCGCCGCAATAAATCCAGTTACGCTTCCGTCATCGGCGACAAAGAAATAGTGATCCTTTGCTACCGGCGGCTGTGGCGTCCTCAACACGTTGACTTCGACCTTTTTCTCGGCGATCGCTCCATCCGGATCCTTCAATCTTATTGTCAGAACAACCGGCTTTCCGACTTCGGTTAACATCCATGCTTCCGGCGTAACGCTTAGCGAAACGGCGCCTTCTCTTACTTCCGCCTGCGGCGTTACCGTAGCGGACATCGAGCTGTTGCTGATGATCGCCGTATTTCCGGACCGGACGCTTAACGCAAGATCAACAGCATCGTTATCAGGGTCGAAGATGTCAAACGGGATCAGAAGCGTTTCATTCCAGTTGACGCTATATACCGGCTGGAGATTTTTGATTTCCGGAGGATCGTTAACTGGTTGGACTTTGAGAGTTACCGTCGCGTCTAAGCTCTCTCCGTCTCTCGAGTCGACTACGTAATAGTCGAATGAGTCGTCCAAAACAGGGTCATCTCCTCTATGGGTATAAAGGTAAACGCCCTTTGAAACATCACTCAATGTTCCATGTGTAGGTTGATTGCGGATTTTGAATTCTTTGATAAAATCGCCAGGGTCATTTTCCGTTCCGGAAAGCGTGATCTTTACGCTTTTTCCCTCAACAACCTTAACCTCGAACGATCTTGCCGTCGGATTTGTGTTGTCGATAATGTATTCTCCGAAATACTGTAAAGTCTCATTTCCGGCTTTGTCGGTCGCGCGCATATAAAGATGGAAGTGGCGAATCGAGTAACAGCGCTCGGTAGCGACATTTGTCGCTGAAACCTTCCATTCGTTCGCCAACGGAGTTCCGATGCTCTCGGTTAAAGCATATTCCCGTTTCGCTAAGCCGCTTACGCCGGTGTCGCCAAAGGTCATCGTAAAGTCAATCGGATAGTTTGTCGGGCCGGAATAGTCGACACCCTTTACCTTTACGGAAGCTGCTACCGTTGGAAAATCCGTATCAATGTTTTTGACTTGATAGGAAACCAGCGTAGATACATTTCCGCAGGCATCGGTTGCCGTCACCGTAACCGTTCCGTTTTCAGAGAACAAAACGCTGTCCGCTATCGTATCGAGCGAAAGATAGGGCGTTACCGTTTCAACTCCATTTTTCGTCACGACCAGCTTTACAATCCCCGCTGTTCCATCCGTCGCCAAAATATTAACTGTAACAGGATTTGGCGTATATGTCGTATTCGGAATCGTCGGGGTCAAAGTAACAATGGGTTTGGTGCTGTCACAAATAATGTCCGACCCGGTTGACCAGTCCGCGCTGTGAAGTTTTTTGCTGTCCCAGGAACGAACACGGAACTTCATTTCCTTTGTATCCGGGAAAGTTGAAGCAACAGTATAGTTGTAGCTTTTTGCCGTGTAGTTGCTTGTCTCCTTGACGAGAGATATCCAAGCCGACCCGTTCCATACCTCCAACTCATAGTGGAGGTCATCTAAAAGGTGATCCCAGGTAACCAAGATCTCTTTACCTTAGCTCGTATGCGTAGTCAAGTACTGAATCGTCGGAGCAGAAGGAATCCCTATTGTCACCTGATAGTTATAGATGTTTCCGGCCTTGTCGTAGATTTTGAAATCGTAGTTTCCGTTGCTCTTCGCTTTATACTGATGATTCAAATCATCGTGCAACGAGAGATCCGCATTCGGAGCCATCTCAATCCGGTCAAACCCGGTCT
>CAZGYK010000008.1:4951-20555 GCA_964530485.1 uncultured Oscillospiraceae bacterium | reverse complement strand
ACAGGACGACGCTCATATCTTTATGACCGAGGATCAGATTGAGAGCGAGATTTTCGGCGTTATCCGGTTGGTTGATAAATTCTATAAGATTTTCGGATTTGAATATGATCTTGAGCTTTCTACGAGACCGGAGAACTTCCTCGGAGAAATCGAACAATGGAACGAGGCGGAAGCGGCACTTAAAAATGCGCTTGACAAGAATGGAAAACCGTATAAGATCAACGAGGGTGACGGCGCGTTTTACGGACCGAAGATTGACTTTCACATCAAGGACTGCCTCGGAAGAAGCTGGCAATGCGCGACGATTCAGCTAGACTATCAGCTTCCGGAGCGATTTGACAACACCTATATCGGGGCGGACGGCGAGAAGCACCGCCCGATTATGATCCACCGCGTTCTCTTTGGAAGCATCGAGCGGTTTATCGCGATTTTGACCGAGCATTTTGCGGGCGCGTTCCCGGCATGGCTTGCGCCGGTTCAGGCGATGGTCGTTCCGATTTCGGAAGCGCACCACGATTATGCAGACGAGATTGAGGCAGCGCTTAACGCAGCCGGAATCCGGGTTGAGAGCGACAAGCGAAGCGAAAAGATGGGCTATAAGATCCGCGAAGCGCAGCTAAAAAAGATTCCGTATATGCTCGTTGTTGGCGACAAGGAGAAGGAGAGCGGGACGGTTTCGCTCCGGTCAAGAAAGGGCGGAGACCTTGGCGCGGTAGCTCTGAAGCAGTTTATTTCCGATCTCAAAAAAGAGATCGAAGACAAGGTCTATTAAGGAAAAAGAGTTCCATAAAAGAAACTCCACCGGTAACACGGTGGAGTTTCTTTTTTCGCTAATTGTCGGTATTGAGGTAGATCAGATTCATCAGTTTGTCAGCAAGGTCGGAGAGTTCCTCGTCGTTGGGTCGGTATTCCCCTTCGTCTTCTATCAGCCTTTGAAAACAAAACGAGTCCAGAGACGTCTGTTCACTCAGTTTTGGGATCAAGTGGAAATGAAGATGATTTACTTGGTCACAAAAGCTCGCAAGGTAGACTTTTTTTGCGTCAAATAGTTTTTCGAGGGATCTTGACAGGTTTGAGATCATGTAAAAAACAGATTTGCTTTCTTTTTCAGTCATTTTCGAAATAGAGGTAAGGTGTCGTTTCAAAGAGATGATACAGTTTCCGATTCGAAAAGGATATACATGCAGGAAAGCGACAGCATATTCATCTTCCATAAGTACGTGTTTCAGGCAATTGTTCAGCGTTAGTTCACAAAGCATACAGTCGCTCATAAAATCCTCCCACTTGAAGTTGCAGTTATGTAGGCGTCGGTTGATTTCGGTTTTCTATTTCAAAAGAATACTACAGTTTCTTTAAGCATACCATCTATTTGGAAATAAGCAAGTTTGCTTGAAAATTGCAAAGAGATATGCTAGAATGGAACAAATGTTTTTTTAAATCAAAATAATGAGATGGATCGGGTATAGGATGAAACAGGCGGAATTTAGAGCGATAGAAAATTATATGAAGGGACATATGCGGGACAGCGCGCACGACGAACAGCACGTTTACCGCGTACTTTACGCGGCATTAGATATTGCCGAAAATGAGCGGGACGTCGATTATGACGTCTTGATTGCGTCGGCCTTGTTGCACGATATCGGACGGGAGGCACAGTTTTTTGATCGTTCGGTTTGCCACGCAAAGGTTGGGTCGATGATGGCGTTTCGATATCTTACCGAAAACGGATGGTGCGAGGAGAACGCTTTGAAAGTTCGCGACGCGATTAATACCCACCGGTATCGCGGGGACAATCCTCCGCTTTCCATAGAGGCTAAAATTTTATTTGACGCCGATAAACTTGACGCCGCCGGGGCGATGGGGATTGCGCGCACGTTGTTTTTTGAAGGAAAGACTTCTGAACCGCTTTATAAGCTTTCAAAGGACGGAGAAATTGAAGAGGAATATATTGGCGAAAGGATGAACTCATTTTTTCAGGAGTTCAATTACAAACTTCGAAATCTGTATGATCGGTTTTATACCGAAAGAGGAAGAGAAATCGCCAAGGAGCGAAGAAAAACGGCGATGGATTTTTATGAGAGACTCTATCAGGAGATAACCAACAACAGGGATGGAGAAGAGCTTCTTGAGCGGAGTTTAGCGTAAAAGCGGAAGGTAAAGGAGAGCGTTCGTGGTTTTGACAGCCAAAAATCCGAACGGGAAAGTTTACTTAGATAGGTTGACTGAAACGTAAGAACAAAGCCCCCCTTCTTCCGAGATTCCGGAAGAAGGGGGGCTTTTTGCGATTGGTTCAGAGCAGATCAATATCAACATCGAAGTTGTATTGTCGGTCATCTAAAACGCATGGACGAGCGTTCGCCAGAGGCTAGGAAAGCTTTCCCTTTTTATAGAGCAGGCGGGAAACGCCGATTGCGATAAGCGCGCCGACCGGGACGAGGATTCCGACCGAACTTGCAAGAGAGGGGACGAGGACGAAGAGGACAACCATAAAGATCAGCGGTACGATAGCGATCTTCCAGTTCTTCGAAACGAAAACGACAGCGAGTCCGCCGAAAAGAGCGGGAAGGATATTGTCAAATGCGGGCTGCATTACCGGGGATTCAAGGAAGGGACGAAGGGGGGTAAGCAGAAGTACTCCGAGCGCGATAATGACGGTTGTTACGAGGGCGGAGACGGCGATAGCGATTGTCGAGACAACCTCGCCCTCCTCGGAACCGGGTTCCACGCCGGCGGTTTCCATTGCGTTGAGCGCGCAGGGAACCTTTAGGTTTGTCAGGTTTCCGGTTACGAAGCCGAGGTAACTTCCACCGGTTCCGAGCATCGGAACATAGGTAATGACCTCGATAACCGCGACAGTCCAAAAGACCGGGGCGACGCCGAGAAGGCCTTTTAATACGCCGGAAAGGGCGGGCCAGGCATCATAACGAATACAGATTGCTACGGGAACCATCAGAAGCATCAAAAGAGCGAGAAGCGTCCAGATACGGCCGACAAAATGGACCGAATCGATATAGGTTCTTTGTTTTTTCATAGCTTATACCCCCGTAATGGAATGGACCAGATTGGTGATCGGAATCGAGAGCGCCATACCGCCGAGCAAACTGATCGGAAGCGCGTATTCGGTAATCCACTTTGCCTTGGTTAGCTTTTGCAGAAGACCGAAGAGCGCCATCAGGATCGCGGAGGCGAGCATCACGAAGACAGGAATCCATCCGTTGAGTCCGGTCGTGATTTTGGCAAAGATCACGCCGAGGAAAGCGGAGATCATCCCGAGAAAGAGGCTTGCCATAAAGATTTCGCCCCATTTTTGATCCTTCATTTTGATTTTCCCGATCGCATTGTTGATGTTCTTTCCAAATGCGGGAACGAGGATCAGGCCGGGGATGATACCGAGCGTCATGACCCAGGAAATTGCGGCGAAGTTTTGCGGATTGGTAATCAGTTGGCTCAGGTTTTCGCCAACCGCTGTTGCCGCGGCGGACGCAGCGGCGGTTTCATAGGTTAAGGCGCCGATTACCGAAAGGCGCAGCCAGGGCAAAGGGAACCCGAGCGCTTTGGAAAGCGCGATAACACCGAGCAGGATTGCAAAGGCGGGCGCAACGGTAAAGATGGCAGAGGAAAGAATAATGCTTTTGATTTTTTTCCCCATCCCGAGCTCTTTTGCCCGTTTGACGGCGCGCACAAGAAAAAAGATAGATTCGATGATTACGAAGGCGACAACGACTGCGACAATCGCGTACATGAATCCGTCGTTTGGATTGAACATAAGATACCTCCTCTGGATTGCTCCTTAATGTAATAGTATTATAACAAGGTTCTAAAAAAAACAACAGAGATTCTCTTTTGAATTCTCTGTTGTTTTTTATTCGTGTTCATATAAAACCGATGTCAAGAAATATTGCGAAATTTGATGACAAGACAACCGTACATTTCTTCGAGTTCCTTTGGGTACCAATTGTTATAGGTATCCTCTACGGCTTCTTCGATTGTCAGATAGCGGCGGCTGAGGTCCTCGTCAAAAAAGTCTTCGTAACAGCTTCGCCAATTTTGGTAGCGAAGAAGTCCCACAACACGCACGTTGATTTGCTCTTCCCGGTCGGAAAGCTTTGAAAACTCTATCATGTCTCCGATCCGGACTGCTGGTGCTTTTCGTCATAAAGCCTGTAATCTCTTGTTTTGGTTCCGTTCTTCAGTTCTTCGAAAGCTTCGGGAACGAGCTGCATTCGATGAGCTGCTACGGCACCGGGTTTTGGGATCACGTCGCGGTTGGACATCCGCCGCTCGGTTGATTTTTTGTCATGAGGTTGGCGTTTTGCGACGTACATGAGATGGTCGGCGTTCCGGAAGAGTTCGTCCCGAGAAGAGACAGAGGAACGTTCTTCGAGGCCGATACTGACCGTGAGGTGGAGATCCCTGTCGGTATAGGTTCCCGCAAGCACGGCAGCGAGAAAGCGTTCGCATTGATGGAACATCTCATCGGGATCGATATTCTTGGCGATAATCAAAAACTCGTCGCCGCCGTAACGGCCGCAGATACAGGGCGGGGTTACCGTCCTTTGCATCAACTGGGCAATTTCTTTGAGAACCTTATCGCCGTACTCGTGACCAAATTTGTCGTTAATGCTCTTGAAGTTGTCGATATCCAAGAGCGCAACATAGTAATCGCCAAGTTTTTTTGCGGCATAGTCGGTTTCCCATTCCTGTAAAAGGTCGGTCAGATAGCGGGCATTGTAAATCCCGGTCATAGCATCGAGGGATGACAGGTTTACGATTGAATCCGACATAAAGACAAAGCGGGTTTTGATATAGCTAAAAATCAGGATGCCGACAAGCATCATAATCAACATACTGAAAGAGGAGATAAACGGAGCTTCGCTGACGGAAGGATGTGGAACGATGATCAGCATGTCCCGAACAACCAGCAAAAGAGTCACGAGGAAGTAGAGCGAGACGACTATGATAGCGGGGCGCCGATCTAAGAGAAACAAGATCAGCAAGGCAAAAACCAACACGACATAGGGAACGCTTGTATAGATTCCGCCGGTTGAAACCCAGATCAGAGGTGTATAGATAAAGCAGAGGTGGCAGATCGAAATACTAATATATAAGGACTGTCTCTTTTTCGAAAACCGAAATAGATGGGGGAGGAGGACGAAAATATTAGCCAGATGCAGGAGAATTGCAATCCGGACCGTATGGAGAGATTCAAAATAGGAATAGAAAATAGTCGCGTTGCAGATGACGGCGACAAGAGACGCAGCGATTCCCACAATCGCGATGATCCGCATTATATTGTTTCGCAAAGAAATATAAACCGGTTGTCTGTAATTCAAACTAGGTTCTCCTGATCCGGAACAGATTAGTCGTATCAGTACCTGCATCATGTTAACATGTTAGCAGGATGTAATCAGACGTAACATGATTATACTAAAAAAAGCGGTAGAATGCACCTGTTATTTTACATAAAAATACAGGCTTTCTATTGACGGATATTTGATGAATTTTGTCGAACATGTGAGAGAAGGACCAAAAACTCAGGAAAATGGAGATCGTTTAGGTTCAAAGAGCAGAACCGTTTTTCGTAAAATCTTGTCCAAATAAAAAGAATGAAACGGTTAGAAAACTGGAATTATAAGGAATTTCAAAGTGTTTTTTAGAAAATAAAGATGTTTGTTTTCTGTGAATGGAAATCACATTGCCAAACTTTTTAATATTTCTTTGAGCAATTCCGTCGCGAAACATGAGGTAGAAAGAAAAGAACGACAGGCCCGTTCGAGGGCTTGTCGTTCTGATGTTTTCAATATTTCGGCAAAAATATACACTACAAATGAATAATATTACAGTATTTGGAAGAGCGGAGCAGTTTCGTTGCGGCGACAGGAAATCAAACCTACTCCTCGTCGTTACGGTTTTTTTCGTTGATTGCGACGCGTTGGGAGAGTTTTCTCAGCTTTGCGTCAAGCTGGCTGATACGCATACAGGCCGAAAAGAGCTGGACAACGAGGATAAAGATGATAAGCAAAAGGACCAGGTTGATAGGGCTTTGGATTCCGATTAGGTTTGAAAGCCAGAGCGCTATCTCCGGGACGATCGCGATGATCAGAAGAAAGATGGTAAAGAAAATCCAGAAGATCGAGTCCTTGATCTGCATTTTTGCCATGCGGATACGGTAGAGCATAAAAAGAAGGGTAAGGAGCGCGCCGGCGATCAGAAGAATTCGTAGCGTCAGACTAATCATTGGATTTCCTCCTCATTGCAAGTCGAGCGGCGGGAGTCGAGAGTCCCCGACCGAAGAGAGGGGGGAATATCAGCGTTGACGGCGGAGCGTTCAGCTTTCAAATCGTTTCGCCGAAACCATTGGATCAGCAGAATCGAGATGGTAATCTGGGCCATATAGCGGATACTTTTCATGACGGTAAAATAACTTCTTCCGGCAATCCGCTCGGAAATTTCGACCTGAACTTCTTTTACTTTCGCGCCGCAACGGATTAAGTAGCTGATTGTATCCGGTTCGGGGGAGTAGTTGAGGTCTTTCGCGAAATGTTCCATCATCTTTCGGTTAAAGACGCGCATTCCGCTGGTCGGATCGCAAATCTTAAACCGGGTTGTAAAGCGCATAGCGAAGCTGATTAGGAAGCTGCCGACCATCCTCAAGGTAAACGGCTTTTTTACCGTAATAAAGCGACTGCCGATCACGATATCGTATCCTTTATCGAGTTCCTTCACAAGCGGCTCGATATACGCCGCTTTGTGTTGGCCGTCTCCGTCAAACTGGATCGCGGCATCGTACCCCTGTTCGAACGCGTAGAGCATTCCGGCCTGGAACGCGCCGGTTAGCCCAAGATTCACCGGAAGATCCAAGAGGTTATAGCCTTCTTTATGACAGAGTTCCGCGGTATTATCGGTACTGCCGTCGTTGACGATCAGATAGTCGTAATCGGGGCAGTTGGCTTTGATATCTTCGATAACATGACCGATACTCTGTTCTTCATTGTAGGCGGGGATGACAATGAGGAGTTTCATAGCGCTTCCTTACATGTTTGTTTTATTGCGATTGAGACGAGGGTATCGGCGGTATTTTTCCAGGTAAAGCGTTCTTCGACCTCTTTTTGTACCGCTTTTCCGGCAGCGAGCCGGAAGGAATCGTCAGAAAGGGATTTCTCCAATGCCGAAGCAATATGTTCCGGAGAAATCTCATCTATCAGGATACCCGATTTCCCGGTTTGAATCAACTCTTTGCTTCCTCCGGTCGGCGTCGTAATAATACAACACCCGAGCGCGGCAGCTTCGAGAATGACGCTTGAAAAACCCTCGGAATAGGTTGGGAGAAGAAAAACATCGGCGCTCATCAGAAGCGCGAGACTGTCCTCATAAGGGAGCATTCCGGTCAGAAAGACACCGGGAAGTTTTTTATCGCGGACGGTTTCAAAAAGCGGACCTTCGCCGGCCATGACGAGAGCCGCATCCGGATGGTCGGCACGATAGCGAGAAAATCCTTCGAGCAGCTCGAAAATTCCTTTTTCGCGGATAAAACGTCCGCTAAACACGATAAGAGGGGAGGATTCCGGAATTTGATATCGCTCTCTTACCGAAAAGGAAGATCTTCCGGCAACGGTCTGAACCGACGAGGAGTCGATCGAATTATAGAGAACACCGTCAGCTTTGATATGAAAATGGGACAGCCAGTCGGAACAGGCGGATGAGACACCGTAGATTCGGTTTGAGAAGCGGCGGATTTGTTTCATCATCACATGTTCATAGAGGTTTCCAAAACAGTTTAGAATCGGGTTATCGAGCGAGAGATGTTTCGTACCGTGTTCGATGACAAGTGAAGGGATGTTTCGTTTAAAACACTGTTTCGCCGCGTAGAGCGACAGGGGGTAGAAGCGGGTATTGATGACGGCGAAATCATAAGAGTCCGCCCAGATTTTTTGTCCCGCTTTACCGATAGCGCGGCCGCGCTTTACAACCGGGAATCGGCCGTTCATCAGAAGATAGGAGGGAAGGCGGATCACGCGGATACCCTCACTGGTTTCATCTTCCGAAAGGCCGGGCAGCGCGCTTGTAACTACCGTACAGCGATGCCCCATCTCGGTCAGCGTTTTCGAGAGATTATAGGTATAGCGTTCTACCCCGCCGACTGTCGGGAGGTATTGGGCCGCAAAAAACAGGAAATGCATGATTCCTCCTTAGGCCAAGCGACGGTAGTTATATTCGTTAAGCGAAATTCTACGCAGTAACGATTGAGATGTGCATCTCGACTGTCGAGGTGCGCGAGTCCGGGTTCCTGCCGGGATATAGTCAGTCAATTTCAAAACACGAAAGCGTTTTGAAACGGCGGGCTTTGCCCGTTGGCACGCCAAAGGCGTGCGATTGACTATGCAGCAGTGAACGCTTCACTTCGTTTCGCCATTTTCTCGCATTCGCTCGAAAACTCGCGCTCCGCACTCGCTTTAAGGTTAACGCAGCTACAGACGGCGCGCGGCACACGCCGCAAATGAAAAACGCTTTAGCGTTTTTCATTTAACCAGCTATAAAAACCGAAAAGTGAGTCTACACAAGTATTTCAAAAACGGAGCGTTCGGGTTATCGTTTTAGAATGACGAGAAACGCATCCAGCGCCGACAGCGCCGACAGCACCGCAGCAAAGAACAGCAACGGGTTGCCGATTGACTTCGTGAGCTTGAGATTTTTGCCGCGAAGCGAAACCAAAAGGAGCGGCAGGACCGGGAGGAAATAGCGTCCTTGGATTCCGAATATCGTATCGTAGTTGATCGGGGTCCAGGTAATACAGACCAGAATAAAGAGGGCGGCGACCATAAGGGAGAGAAGCGAAAATCCGGTTCTTTCCCGCCGGTTCAATGAGGCGTTGTCCTCTTTGTCGGAGACGGTTGAAAGAAGAAGAATCACGAGCAGCCCGATTACGTAAAGCCAGTTGACTTCGATTTTGATCGCGATGATTTCGCCGAGACGACCGCCAATCAACCCTTGGAGCCAGAGGGGGCCCTGCTCCCAGAAGGTTTGTGCGAGGAGGAGCAGCGTCTGGGGGATATGGCGAATCACATAGTTAAACGTAAACTTTTGGTACGCCTCGTTGTTTTCTTGGACGGGGTAGTCGTTCGCGGGTTCGGCCGACATTTTCGGGTCGGCGGTTTCCGAGGGGACAGCCAGCGGCGAAGAGAACGGGGAAGGGGCATTTTTCGATTCACCGGAGATCGAAACAGGAGGAGCGACAGGTTCGGTTATCCCGGACGACAGACGGAGCGAAGTCAGGTTAAACGCCGACCAGAAAAGGATGGCAAGAAGAACCACCGAACATCGAAACACTCTTCCGGTATTTTTGTTTTTGAATATTTCTTTTGGCAGGAAAAAGATCAACGCGATTAACGGAAGGTAAACCGCTTTTCCCGGGGCGATCAAAACAGCAAGAACGCCGATGATGACAAGTTCCGAGATTTTGAGCGGTTCTTTTTTCCGGATAGCGGAAAGGACAAAAGAAAAGAGGAGAAAAGCGATCGCGATTACAAAAGTATCGTAGGAAAAGGAGGCGGCGAGCGAAAGGCACATCGGGAGGAGGCCGGCAGCAAACAGCATCGGTTTCATCATCGGAATTTTTTTGATCGCGAACATGACGACGATACTATAGAACAGCAGGTTAAAGAACCGGCCGAAGAAGAGTAGACCGAGTTTTCCGACACCGACCAGGCGCGCGAAGAGTACCCCGAGCGTCTGGGGCAGGTAGAGGAGCGGGAAGATGCCGGAAGCGTCTCTTGCGGGGATATTGGATCCGTCTCCTTTCGGAGCGGGAGAGAACAGATTTTCGGTAAGATCCTGATAAAAGAACAGGTTGGTTGCGCCGTCATCATAAGTATTTAGGAACATTTCGTCCCCCTCGCGGACATGAACCAGCGCGGGCGTATCTTTAGTTCCGTATATTACATTGCTATAGCGATAGGCGGCGGCGATATGGACATATTCATCGGGGGCGGTACGGAACGGAATCAGGAAAAGGTAGACCGTTCCAAGGATTAGAGACGCGAAAAGAAAGACCCTGTGGAGCTGGATCTTAAAATAGAACAGAGCCAAATAGAGTAGCTCGAAAAATACAAATAGTATTATTGAGATTGTAATAAAAGGCTTGTATAGAAAGTTTCCGGAATAGCGGGTAATATACTGGAGCGCGAGCGTTCCGGTTTGAGGTTTGCCGTTTTCGGTTAGCGAAAAGCCGGCAAGGTCTTTTTCGTCAGTATCCGTACTTATTGTTTCATTGCTCTGCGGCGCACTTTTTAAGAAAGAGACGGTTCCGCCCGAGATGTTTTCGGCGGTTAACGACAGCGTCAGCTCTTCTCCAAAAGCGGCATCATAGGGAGTTTCAAACAGGAAAATATGAAAAAAATCTTCGGGTAAATCAGCGGCATTGACCCGGCTTTCAGCGACCGGAATCTCATTTTGATCCAGCATTGTTAGAACGACGGTTCCGCTCGGCGTACCGGTTACCGACAAAAGCAGGCGCATCCCGGAAAGGCGGCCTTCGGCAACAATCGTCTGGCGGATTTCTATTTTGTCCGTAAGGGGAATCGTCGGAACGCTGTAGTTATCGTTTACGATGATACGCTCGAAACGCTCAGTTGTATCCGGAAGATAGGCAAAGAGAACAAGAGAAACCAAAAGGCAGCAGACGACAAAAATCAGCCCCATCGCTATGAGGTTGCGGCGGGTAAGCTTTGGAAGTCCAGAAAAAAACGATTTTGCCTGTTTCTTTTCTTTCATTTCTCATTCTCCGTCGTTTATAGCTTGTTAAATGAAAAACGCTTTAGCGTTTTGAAATTGACTGACTATATCTAGAAATCTGATCAAAGTATACGGGATTCGCAAAAAAAAGACAATCGTTTCTATGAAGAGAGCAATCCGAACCCGGACGGATTCAATGGAGTAAAGGGCGTTTTACTGCACGCTCATTTTGCAATTTGCGCATAAATTCACCGGATAAGGTAGGAAATAAAAATAGATTTGACCAGTTCTCAACAACACCCAAGAAAGAAAGGAAGCGACGATTCAAAATAGTTAGATAGATATCTAATAATAAGTTTGACATATATCGAGTGATTGTGTAAAATAATTGATGAAAACAATCCGAGCGATGGCAGTCGCGGATTCTGACCCAAGAGACAGGACGGCGTTATAGTCAGTCAATTTCAAAACGCTAAAGTGTTTTGAAACGCACGCCAAAGGCGTGCGACTGACTATGTAGCAGTGAACGCTTCACTTCGTTTCGCCATTTTCTCGCATTCGCTCAGGTTTTTGACTGTCAAAAACCCAAAACTCGCGCTCCGCACTCGCTTTAAGGTTAACGCCGCCACAGACGGCTCGCGGCACACGCCGCGAATGAAAAACGCTTTAGCGTTTTTCATTTAACCAGCTATATCGTCAATAACAAAATAAAGGGTTCGGCAAAGGCGGAGATAAGATGACAGCCAGAAAACAGAGAAATTCCTACCGGGAACTTAAAACCGAAACACAGTATCTAAAGATGATTGCAGCGAATCTCGTCAACCGGTTTGGAGATTCTATAGACGCGATTTCATTTTCCTGGCTCATGTACCAGATTACCGGGAGCGCTTCGATGATGGCGCTTACCGTCGGGATCAACTTTTTGCCGACGGTTCTTTTACAGCCGTTCGCGGGCGTACTTGTTGACCGGACTTCGAAAAAGCGGGTCATGGTGCTCTGCGATATCGGGCGGGGAACGATCGTAGCGGGGGTTGCGATAGCGCTTTCGTTCGGCTATGCTAGGGCGTGGGTTTTGCTTTTGATGACCGCGCTGAACTCGACGCTGGAGGCGTTTCGCGTTCCGGCGGGGATGGCAATTGTGCCGGAGCTTCTCGCAAAAGAGAAGATGACGCTTGGAAATTCATTAAACTCTACGCTGTCGCGAGTTTTCGAAATCGCGGGGATGGCGCTTGCGGGCATTTTTCTTGCGGTCGTCGGTGCGGCCGGCGCGCTTTATATTGATGCAGCTACCTTTTTCCTTTCGTCGATTCTGATTACTTGGATCCGGGTTTCGGAGCAAAAGAAAGAGGAGAAAGCAAGCTTCGTTGTTCTGAAACAATCTTTCTTTGAAGGCTTCAAATATTTGAGGGAGAGCCGGCTACTAAAAGCGATTTTGTTGTTGGGCATGTTGATCAACGCCGTATCTTTACCTGCAATGGCGTTTATTACCGTCTATGTTTCCGACATTCTGAAATCGGGGCCGGAGATGCTCTCGGCAGTTCAGATTGCGATGACGGCGGGGATTGCTTTCGGCGCGTTCCTGACGCCGAAAGCGGAGCGGTTTGAACGGAGACAGCTTTTGGTTTTCAGCGGACTTCTTGTCGGAGTTGGTTTGATGGTGACAGCGGCGACGCCGCTTATGGCTTCACTTTTGGCGAGAAGGATCATCATGCTTATCTGCTACGCGTTTGCAGGGATTGGAATCGGCGTTGTCAACGTTGTTTTCAGCGTCGCGCTGATGCAACACGTTGACCAGGGATTTCTCGGCCGGGTTGGCGGGTTCACCAATTCGGTACTCTGCCTCATGATTCCGGTTCTGTCATTTATATGCTCAGGGCTTGCGCTTCTCATTGAAATACCGATTCTCGTCCTGATTTCCGGGGCACTCACAGTCCTATTGTTTTTAGCGATTTCGCGGGTTCAAGTTTACCGCGAACTTTAGAGGAGGAAGAGGATGGAATTGATACGGATACCGGATTTTCGGAATGAGGCGCTTTTGATTTTACAGCGCATGTCCAAAAGCGAGACGGATTTCGACGACGGGAGCTACATTTTCGGAGACTTTAACGGGGACCTTGCTTATTTTAAGCAGAAATATGCGTTGAACGGCGACGAAACCGACAAGCTCTTTGGAGAGGCGGCCGACATATATAATCTCGCTGCAAAACAGATGGGCAATAGAATTGACGAGATCAAACGGTATTTTTCTCGGCTTTATCCGCTCTTTATTTCGGTAGGACTATTGGTTTTTGAGCTTGAGAGGATTGACTCGAAGCGTATGTCGGAGAACGGCAGGGACAGAATTCTCTCGGGGGCTATCGTCTCGGCGGTCACCGACGAGATTGGGGCGTTACAGGACGTCCCGGATGACGCAGAAAGCCTGTTGCAATTTCTTTCGGATTCGGATCTTTCGGACGAGGCGCGCTGGCAATTGACCGATTTCTATATTGGTTACGACCGGGTAAGAGAGAGAGTCGGGGCGTTGATTGACGAAACAGCCGACTGTCTTCGAAAACAGGCCCACCGACTTATGCCGCTCATTGAGCGGTGTATAAAACGGCTTGAAACGAAGGGATCGCTTCTTGATTCTAAGGAGATTCAGATTGGGAAAGGGCAGGACGCCGTTGTTCAGCCGGTCATTTACAGCTATTCCAGCATATCTTTCCGAATGGAGGATGTTGTCGGGGCGATTTTTGGAACCGAGAGCGGGAAGATGCAGATCCAATACGGGTTCCTCTGCGACTGGATCCATGAATTCAAGAAAGAGCGGTATGGCAGTGAAGAGACGATTCTTCGGACGCTTCGGGCGCTTGACGATAAGACGAGAATCGGGATATTGAAGGCGTTGAAACAAAAACCGCTCTTTGGGAATGAAATCGCGAAACTGACCGGGCTTTCGCCGGCCACGGTATCACACCATATGAACGAGCTGTTCGGAAAAAACCTTATTGCGATAGAAAAACAGGGAGCGAGTTTTCTCTATTCACTTCGAACCGATACGCTAACGCGTTTCCTCGAGGATTTCCGGCAGATGCTGCTGTAGTTTTTCTGGGCACAAAAATGCGATAGAGGAGCGCGATTTGGTGTGTTTCTCTATTTTTTGATGGAATTTTTGTACTGAATGCAGAGAGATTTTTTGCGATGGATCACCTATACTTAGAGGAAGGAAAAACATTGAGCCAAAGGTGAGAATGAACGAGTAGGAGGATATTATGGATCTCGGATTAAAAGGAAAAACAGCGGTTGTGACCGGCGGGGCGACCGGAATCGGAGAGGCGGCAGCGTTGCTGTTTCTTCAAGAGGGCTGTAACGTTGCGGTCTGTGGAAGAAGAGAGGAAAAGTTAGGCGAGTTTGTGAAAAAGGCAGCAGATAAAGGATTTACGAACGTTTTTGCTAAGAGCGTTGATGTAAGTACCGAAGATGAGATTTTCACCTTTACGGACGAGGTTGCGAAACGGTTTGGATCCATCGACGTTTTCGTCAACAACGCCGGGGGATCGAAGGCGAAAAACCTGATGGACCTTTCGGAAGAGGACTGGGAAAAGATGCTTGACCTCAACCTGCTCGGAACATGGCGCGGGTGTAAGGCCGCCTATGCCCATATGAAGGGAAAGGGCGGGGCAATCGTCAACATCTCCTCATTCGCCACGGTTATTCCGTCGGCGGGAAACGGGATGTACAATGTAAACAAGACCGCGATTAACAGCCTTACCATCACGCTTGCGGCAGAGCTCGCGAAGGACAATATCCGGGTAAACGGGGTCATTCCGGGGCGAATTGAAACACCGATGACCTACGCGGAGGACAAGGGAGACGAGGCTTTTTATATTGATCCGGTAGCGCTCGCGCGGTTTGGGTATCCCGACGATCTTGCGGGAGGGATTGCGTTCCTTTGCTCCGATTATGCGAAGTTTATCACCGGGGAGCTTTTGGTGATCAGCGGGGGAAAATATCTCGTTCAGAATCAGGCACGGTTTAACGCGAAATAATACCGGATGACGAAAATAGAGGCTCTCTCATTTCGGCTATTAAGAAAAGAAGAGCATAGTGCTTGTTTTTGGGATTTTATGGTATACTTGAAAAACCAAATTCACTTACAAGGAGAACGAGCAATGCAATATCGTATTTTGGGAGATCATATGCCGGTTGTTGAATGCCAGCTGGCGGCGGGAGAGGCGATGAAGACCGAGAAGGGCTCGATGACATGGATGAGCCCGAACATGCAGATGTCGACCAACGCGGGCGGTGGGATCGGAAAGATGTTTGGACGTATGGTTTCCGGAGAATCCATTTTCCAGAACGTCTACACATCCGAAGGCGGCCCGGGAATGATCGCGTTTGGATCGAGTTTTGCAGGCGCAATCCGCGCAGTTGAGATTGGAAACGGGAAATCACTGATCTGTCAGAAGAGCGCGTTCCTCGCGTCAGAAATGGGCGTAGAGATGTCGGTTTTCTTCCAAAAGAAGTTTGGTGCAGGATTGTTTGGCGGCGAAGGTTTCATTATGCAGCGTATTTCCGGCAACGGAACCGTATTCCTTGAGATCGACGGATTCGCGGTTGACTATGAACTGGCGGCCGGGCAGAGTATGATTGTCGACACCGGAAGCCTTGTCTGTATGGAAGAGACCTGCAGCATGGACATTATTACGGTTAAGGGAATCAAGAACATGGTTTTTGGCGGCGAAGGGCTTTTTAACACGAAAATCACCGGACCGGGGAAAATCACCCTTCAGACAATGACAGTTGCCGGACTTGCGGCGGCGTTGATTCCATATCTTCCAAAGGGAAACGGCTAAGCGCAGCGAAAGAATATAAGATAAAAACACGGGAAGCC
>CAZGYK010000008.1:0-4941 GCA_964530485.1 uncultured Oscillospiraceae bacterium | reverse complement strand
CCACCCCGTCTCGCTTCGCGATCCACCCCTCAATGAGGGGAATATAAAAAATCAACCCCGCCAAAAAGGACGGGGTTAATAGTTTTCTTTCTTTTATTATGCATTATGAATTTCTTTGATCTTCTCGACGTCGAACGGCGTTTCCTGGTAGACGACGTAGTTGAGCCAGTTGGCGTAGAGGAGATTTCCGTGGCCCCGCCAGAGAACCCTTGGCGGTTTCGCCGGATTATCGTCCGGATAATAGTTTTTCGGAACTTCGATCGGAAGCCCGGCGTCGAGGTCGCGGCGGTATTCGGTTTCGAGCGTTCTTTGGTCATACTCGCTGTGGCCGGTTACGAATACCTGGCGTCCGTCGCGGCTTGCGGCGAGATAGAAGCCGGCTTCTTCGGAGGTTGAGAGCAATTCCAAACGCGGTTCTTTCTTGATGTCGGCAGCTCTAACTTCAGTATGGCGGCTGTGGGGAACGAAAAAGGTATCGTCGAATCCGCGAAGGAGCTTGTGGTTCTTGTTGAGCGGTTTATGGGGGAAGACGCCGAACAGCTTTTGTTTCAGCGGGTGTTTTTTGATCCCGTAAAAATGATAGAGCGCCGCCTGGGCCGCCCAGCAGATATAAAAGGTTGAGAATACGTTTTCCTTCGCCCAGTCCATCACCTCGACAAGTTCGTTCCAGTAGGTGACACCCTCGAACTCCATTTTTTCTACCGGAGCACCGGTTATCACAAGGCCGTCGAACTGTTGGTTTTTGACCTCGTCAAAGGTTCGGTAAAAGGTTTTTAGATATTCTTTATCGGTATGTCGGCTCTCGTAGCTCGCGGTACGAAGCAGCGTCACATTGACCTGCAGCGGCGAGTTCCCGAGCACCCGCATCAACTGGGTTTCGGTTGTCTTTTTGGTCGGCATCAAGTTGAGGATCGCGATTGAAAGAGGACGGATATCCTGGGTATCTGCGCGCGAGGCATCCATCACAAAAATATTCTCGTTCGAGAGGATTTCAATCGCGGGAAGACCGTTCGGTATTTTGACGGGCATGGGAAAACTCTCCTTTTGGTTGCTTGTTATAGCTGGTTAAATGAAAAACGCTAAAGCGTTTTGAAATTGACTGACTATATTGCCGGGCGAGGCAGGAAAATCGATTCGCCAACGCTTCGCGCGAAGCGCAGAAAGGGGTTTATCTTCGGATATATCCGTTTAGCGCTGGGACTTTTCGAGCGCCTGGTCGACATCGTCGATCAAATCGAGGACATCTTCAAGACCGGTTGAAAAACGGATCAGGTCTGCGGGAACGCCGGCGGCATCCAGTTGTTCCTCGTTGAGCTGGGAATGGGTTGTCGAGGCGGGGTGAACCACCATACTGTGGACGTCGGCGAGATTGACGACGATTCGGACGAGTTCGAGGGCGTCGACAAACTTTTTGCCGGCTTCGGCGCCGCCCTTGATTCCGAACGCAAAGATTCCACCGCTTCCGTTTGGAAGATATTTCTTCGCGCGGTCATAGTATTTGTCGCCGGGGAGATCGGGGTAATGAACCCAGGAGACGGCGGGGTGGTTTTCCAGATGTTTCGCGAGATCCATCGCGTTTTCGTTGTGTTTCTTCATCCGAAGGCTCAGCGTTTCGACGCCGAGCAGGATTAGAAACGCGTTAAATGGAGAGAGGCAGCCGCCGGTATCGCGAAGGAATCCCGCGCGGAGTTTTGTTGAATAGCCGGCGTTTTGGAGATCGGCGTAGACAATACCGTGATAGCTCTCGTCGGGACTGTTGTATTCCAAAAAACGAGGGTTGTTCTTAAAACTGAAATTTCCAAGGTCGGTAACCGAGCCGCCCATACTGTTGCCGTGGCCGTCGATATATTTTGTCAGGGAATGGACGACAAAGTCGATTCCCCATTTTTTTGCTTCGAAGAGATAGGGGGTTCCAAAGGTGTTGTCGAGAATGACCGGAAGCCCGTTTTCATGGGCAATTTTGACGATTGCCTCGAAGTCGGGGATATTCATTCCAGGGTTGGCGAGGGTTTCGATATAAATGCAGCGGGTCTTTTCGTTGATCGCCGCTTTGACCGCCTCGAAATCGTCCTGGTCGACGCGGCGGACCTTGATTCCATAGCGATATTCGAAACGCTGGAAGAGAAGGGTATAGGTTCCGCCGTAAAGCGCAGAGGCGGCGACAACTTCGCTTCCGCTTTCAGCGAGATTCTGGATTGCGGCGATAACCGCGGCCATTCCCGAGGCGAAACAGACAGTTCCGACGCCGTTTTCGAGCGCGGTAAGCCGTTTTTCTAGTATTTCAACGGTCGGATTTCCAAGCCGGCTATAGATATAGCCCGGACGTTCCAGCGCCATCTCGGCGCGGGCGTCTTCGGCGGTAGGGTAGCGGTAGGCTGTTGTCTGGTAGATCGGGACAGCCATTGATCCGGTCGTCGGGTCGGCGGAATAACCGGCATGTTCCTGCAGCGTTTCGAATCGTAGCGTTTTCTCGTTCATGGTGTTCTCCTTCAGCGGTTTATTGTAAAAAGATATGATTTGCGTATCGGACCGAAGCCATCGCGTCTTTGACATAGGCATCGGCGCCCATTTCGTCGGCATAGGTTTGGCTAAGGACTGCGCCGCCGACCATGATCCGGCAATCAGGAAGATGTTCTTTCAAGAGGGCGACGGTTTCGCGCATTGAGGCGACGGTTGTCGTCATCAAGGCCGAGAGGCCGACAAGCTTGACCTGGTTGTTCTTTGCGGCATCGAGCACCGCTTCGGGAGGGACATCGCGCCCGAGGTCGATGACACGGTATTGATAGTTTTCGAGCAGCGCTTTCGCGATGTTTTTCCCGATATCGTGGATATCGCCCTTTACCGTAGCGACGACGATTGTTCCTTTTGATTCCGATTTCGCAGTTCCTAGCGCAGCGTTGATTACCGAAAATGCCGCTTTAGACGCTTCGGCGCTCATCATCAGCTGGGGAAGGAAGAGCGTTCCTTTTTCGAAACCGATTCCGACCGATTCCAGCGCCGGGACGATTTCACCGTCGATAATTTCGAGCGGAAGACGGCTTAAGAGCAGCTGTTTTGCAAGCTGGGAAGATTCGTCGGAAAGTCCGGATTCGATTGCCGACTTAAGCGATAGCGGCGCCGCGTTCGGTTTCGGGGTATTGTCTTTTGGCTGGTCCGAAAAACGGGCGATAAAGCGTTCGAAGTTCCGGTCCCCGGAAAGAAGAGCATTCGCGGAATAGTAGGCGTTCATCATCGATTCGGAGTTCGGGTTGAGGATGACCGCCGAAAGACCGCAGTTCATCGCCATGGAGAGCATTGAGGCGTTGATCTCTTCCCGCGCGGGAAGGCCGAACGACACATTAGAGATCCCGAGCGTTGTTTTGGCGCCAAGCTCTGATTGAAGAAGGCGAAGGGTTTCGAGCGTAACGGCGGCGTTCTCGCCTCCGGCGCTGACCGCCATCGTCAGGGCATCAAAGAGGAAATCTTCTTTGGTCAGTCCGTATTTTTTTGCTTCGGCGAGAATCCGCTCCGCGACCGCGAGGCGCCCCTTTGCCGTTTTTGGAATTCCGGTTTCATCGAGAAGAAGGGCGACAGCGACGCCCCCATATTTTTGGATCAGCGGAAAGACGGCATCCATGCTCTCTCTTTTTCCGCTGACCGAGTTGACCAACGGTTTGCCGTTATAGATCCGCATGGCACGTTCCATCGCGGCGGGGTTGGCGGTATCGATCTCCAGCGGGAGGTTTACGGTATTTTGCAGCCGGACGACAAGGCGTTCCAGCGTTTTTGTTTCATCGATTTCGGGAAGCCCGGCGTTGACATCGAGCACAACAGCGCCGTTTTTCTGTTGTTCTACGGCGAGCCGGACAACATAGTCATCCTGTTCATTTCGAAGAGCTTCCTTGAGTTTCGGTTTCCCGGTTGGATTGATCCTTTCACCGATCGGGACAGTTCCTTCGCCGAAGAGAACGGCGTGGCTGTAGTTGCTTATAACCGTTCGCTCTTTGTTCGTCAGCGGGACAGGCGAAAGATCTTTCGTAAGGCGGATCATCGCCTCCATATGGGCAGGAGTTGTACCGCAGCAACCGCCGAGAATACGCGCGCCCTGTTTTGCCGCCATCTCCATCAGGCGGGCGAACGACTCTGGATCAACATCAAAGACGGTTTTTCCCGCCGCTTCCCGCGGGATACCGGCGTTCGGGGTCAGAATGACCGGGAGGGAGGAGACGAGGAGCAGTTCCAAAAGGCGGGGGAGAAGCTCGGCGGGACCGAAACCGCAGTTTAGTCCGAGCGCATCTACCCGAAGTCCTTCGAGGAGCGCGACTACCGACGAAAGATCGCCTCCGGTCAACAGTTTTCCATTTTTATCAATCGAGACCGTTGCAAAGACCGGAAGGTTACAGCACTCTTTTGCGGCGAGCACGGCGGCTTTCAGCTCATAGCTGTCGGTCATCGTTTCAATCAGGACGAGATCGGCACCGGCGCCGACACCGGCAAGGATAACTTCCTTGAAATAAGTCACTGCATCTTCGAACGCGAGGTCGCCGAGCGGCGCGAGCAGCTTTCCAGTTGGGCCGAGGTCGAGACCGACAACACAGCGGTCTTCGGCATTTTCGAGGCGGATTGCCTCTTTGACCAGAGCGACCGCGCTTGTTACGATTTTAGAAGGCGTGTAGCCGCTTCCGGTCAGTTTCGGAGCGGTTGCGCCGAAGGTATTGGTAGAGATCACATTGCAGCCGGCTTTGATATAGGCGCGGTGGATCGAAAGGAGAACGTCGGGATGGGTAAGACAAAAGCTTTCCGGAAGTTCACCGGAAGCGAGGCCGGATTGCTGTAACATGGTTCCGAGACCGCCGTCGAGAAACAGGATTTTATTTTGTAAGGATGTCAGGATGTCCATCGCAATTCCTTTCCTCCTCCCGATAGAGGCAGTCATATTTTTGGCAGAGTTTACAGCCCGAA
>CAZGYK010000007.1:4787-21770 GCA_964530485.1 uncultured Oscillospiraceae bacterium | reverse complement strand
GTAGTTTGATTATATCTTTATTCTGGGAGAACAGCAAGAAAAAGCTGGGAATAGACGGAAAGCACCCTCATGGGTGCTTTCTATAAGATCCAAAGATATTCGAAAGGTGAGAACAGAAAACATGACCGATATAAAATGTTTTCAAAAAAGCTGATACAATCGTAGCCGACCTTTACTGTATATAAAAATGCAAAGTTAAATTTGCTTAAGAACAAAAAAAGCGGCCGGTTCAAAACCGGCCAGACATGATTGTATAGGGTATCATGAGGAGGTAAAACACACTTGGTAATGAGCCAAACGCCATTACACCCTAATTTTACCATATATTATAAGAGAATCAATCCCAAAACAGAATAATTGTGAGTAATATGTGATTATTGTATGGTTTTTTGTGCAAATTATCCAACAAATCCCAAGTGGGAATGTGTGCAATTTGCTTTTTTGTGTAGGAACAACAGCAGGACAAAACAACGCAGACCGGACGCAACGCAATATATTTTACGAGGACCGCTAGTTCTTTATTCCGTAAGCCTCAAGCAGCATCAGGAATTGCTGATTCATCAGGCGTTTTCCGAACTGTTCGCGAAACTGAACGGTCTTTTCTTTTCCGGCGGCGCGGAGCCGGTCGAGCGTTTGTTCAATTTCCTGCTGTTCAGCGCCAATTCGTTCAAAAGCGTTTTCAAATGCGGCAAGCCGTTCGGAGGCTTCACCAAAGAACCCGTCGGAAGATGCCGCAAGAAATTCTACGGGAATAAGAAAAGTCTTGTCTTTAAGTACGGTAATGCGTTTCATAGATTTGCCTCCAAGTTTTTAGGGCAATATTGATTGTTATTAATCGTAAAAAAATGTAGTTTTTAGCAAGGAGTAGGGATTATAAGAGACATCAGATATGCAGATATACGGCTACTTCTGGGGTAGAGTTGTCTCTTATTGGAAGTCAAGCCCGGTCAAATCGTAATCTTTTGATGTCAGCAATGTGATGGCGAATTTCTGTAAACGTATTTGCATAAATCCGATGGAAAATCAACCAGAAATCGCAAAACTGGTGGTTGAAAAGCAAGGGAACTTTTCGTCTATTACAGCAAACCGAAGGAAGCGATACACTCGCGAATCGCCTCATAAGAGGTATGCCTCGGGGTAAAGTTTAGGGTTCGAAGCGCCTTTTCCATCGAACAGTTGGGAGAATGCTGGATGTGTTCATAGGTTCCCGCGGCTTCAAATTCGTCGACACGGTTCTTAAAGACATCAAATGGCTCGTAGCGAAGGTCTGGGACTTTATTGAACCAGCTTGCAACTTCCGTCGCGTAGCCATGAAGAGTGACTGCGCGGGGAGAAACAGCGTGGAAGCCTTCGCCAAATGAAGGTTTCCCGGTGTTGATCGCGGCAAAGAAAACGCCGGCGACATCTTCAGCGTGGACATGATGGAGCGTTTCCATTCCGAAGTTTGGAAGATAGAGCGGCTCGCCCGCCTTGAGTGTTTCAAAAGCGGAGAGACTCTTGAACCCCTGTGGGTTGATCGGAATATCACCCGGACAGACAATATGTCCGGGGTGGACGGCTGTTCCGGGGAAGCCGTCCTTTTTATAGAGATCGGTTATTGCATAATCGATTTGGCTCTTCTGTTCGCCGTAATGTTCAAGCGGATTACGGCATTCATCTTCCAAGACGGGGACAGCGCCGCTCTTGCCATGCATCCAGCAGCTGCCGCAAACGAGGTAGTGGCCGGTATTCCCGTTAAGCGTACCGGCAAGCCTTTTGAGGTCATCGCTTTCGAAACAGATCATGTCGACGATAACATCGGCGGAAAGGGAGGAGATCGTCTCGTTAAAGGAAGGTGTGCTTCGGTCGAAGGTCAGCTGTTCGACGGATTCCCATGTGTCGCTTTCTATCTTTGGAACAGTCTTTCCCCGGCTGACATTTGTTACGGCGTAACCACTTTTTACAAGCATCGGAACCAAGTAGCTTCCTACCTTGCCGCGTCCGCCAATTACGACAGCTTTTTTCATAGGAGTCTCCTTTCGGATACCATGATTATTGATGAATTTGACATCGGATTTTTGGTTAGATTTATCATACCATAAATCGGTTCTTGCGTTGACATATTGTTGAAAAAAGGCATACAATAGAACCAATTACTATAATTATGGAGGAAAACAGGATGCCTATCATTATTCCGGAAGAACAGTCAAAAGAGTATGTCTCGCTACTGTTTCAAAAAATCGGCGCGAAGAAGGTAGATGCCGATATTATGGGCGACCATCTGACGATGGCAGAAATGCGCGGAATTTATTCCCATGGGCTCTCGAGAATTCCGGTTTATACAAAAAAACTGGAGGGCGGCGGATTCCGAATCGATCCGAAAATGAAGATTGTTAAGGAATATGACGGAAGCATTCTCCTCGACGCGGACATGGCATTTGGTCCGGTTTCCGGAAAGTTTGCAATGGATCATCTTGTCGAGAAGGCGAAGAAAAGCGGATTCGCTTCCGCGGTAATTACCAACTCCAACCATTGGGGATTTCTCGGGTATTATCCGCTGATGGCGCTGCCGCATGATATGATTGGTTTTGCTTTCTGTAACGCGACCGGGACGACCTCGATTTACGGTTCGCCGTTCCGATTTGTTGGAACAAGCCCGATGAGCGTAGCGATTCCGGCAGGGAAACATGACCCGCTCGTCTATGACGCCGCGAGCAGCACGGTAGCGATGGGCAAAGTCAGCGTAGCGAATCTTGAAGGGAGAACGATCCCGAAGGACTGGACCTACGACAAGGAAGGGCATGAGACAACCAACCCTGCCGACGCGCTGACCGGAGGTTGTATGCGTGCTTTTGGCGGCTATAAGGGCAGCGGACTCGCGATTCTGATTAGCTCGATCTCTGCGGCGTTGACAGGTATGCCGAATGATTTCAAAAACGACGATTCTGCGCCGTCTTCCGGCAATAACGTCGGCGGTGTGATGCAGGTGATCGATATTTCGAGATTCAGAGATATCAACGATTTCAAAGCCGATATTGATGAATTTATTTCGGCCGCGAAAGCTCAGCCGAAGGGAGAAGGCGTAGAAGAGATTTATATGCCTGGTGAGATTGAGTTTAACAAGATGCGCAATTTCCGGAAACAGGGCGGATTCGAGATTGGACCGGGACTGTTTAAGGCGCTGAAAGATTCGGCGGAGAAATATGGGCTCAGCTATGATTTCAGCGGCTGGGAGAGATAGCGTTTGGCTTAATACAGTCAGTCAATTTCAAAACTGCTAAAGCGTTTTTCATTTAACCAGCTATAAGCGATCTAAGATCAAAAAAGATCCCCGCAAACCGCGGGGATCTTTTTGGTTGAGTTTTTTTACTTGGCATCCGACAGTTTTTTGAACATATCGCGGAAAATATCGGTTCGGTGTAAAAACCGCGTAGTTAGCATCACGTGGCGGTTTGGATCGTTTCCGGTATAGTCGTGAAGTCCGTCAGATTCGACGGTATGGGCCGGGATCAGATCCACATCGAACCAGCTGGGATTGATAAAATAAGCGACGGCACCGACATCCCAAAGTTCCTTTGCCCAGCCGTAGGTATCGGTTACATAGCCGGTAAAGGTATCGATCAGTTCATCACAAATTTTGTTTTTTCCGAGAAGGTAGGTTTCGAGTTCCGGAACAGTTGTTGTCAGGTGAGAGGTGACGCCCCAACAGCTGATCTGAATAAGAGGGATCCCGCATTCATAGATAAAGTTGGCACCAACAAGGTCGCCCATGGTATTGAAATCGAGGGAACGTTCTTTTTCGACCTGAAGGCGATGGCCGCCGAGCCAGACCACAACAACGCGGTCGTGGATCGCCGGTTCAAGCAGCAGCGCGGAAGCGACGTTGGTAATCGCTCCGATCGCAATAACGTAGAGAGGATCTTCCGGCGAAGAGGACATCGCCTCAGCGATCAAATGGCGGGCAGCGGGAGAATCAACGGGATCATCAGTCGAAGTTAGAATCCGGTCGGATCCCTTATAGACCAGCCCATCCGGGGAGATTCCCATACTGCCGAGAACATGGAGGATTTCGCCATACGAGAGTTCCATTCCATGACCGGGGGAGTTGGAACGCTTGTTGAAAAACGGGGCGGCATAAATACCCCGGACATCATAAACCTCAGGGGACAACATCATATAGGAGAGGGCAAATTGATCGTCGACCTCGTTATAGGTATCGGTATCAAGAACCGCGCGGATCGGGAACTTTTTTGGAAAGGTCAGGCGTTTTTTCAGTTCCTCGTTTGACAGTTTCGAAAACATAGGGCGGTTCCTTTCTATTTGAAGCGGATGTCGCGCGTCAGCTTGCTTCTTTCATCATACATAGCGCGCATGTTTTGATAGGGGACATCGCGCATCATGCCGTGACCGCTTGCCATAATAAATCCGCCGTCTTTCGAGAGAACCTTTGATACGCGGCGAACTTCGGCTCGAACTTCCTCTTCGGTTCCGAAAGGAAGAAGCTGCTGGGTGTCAATTCCGCCGTAGAAAACGATGTCGTTTCCAAAATCACGTTTGAGACGCTCGGGTTCCATTCCGGCGGCGTTCGGCTGGATCGGGAACAGAATATCAACGCCCGTCTCGATAAATTCCGGAATTAGGTCGGCGACCGAACCACAGCTATGGAACGCGACCTTGACCCCGTAGGAATGGGCGAGATTACAGAACTCGGTCATCGGTTCTTTGAAAAAGCGATTCCAATGTTCTTTGCTGAACATCAGGCCGCGCTGGGTCGCGATGTCATCTCCAAAGGAAAAGACGTCGAGCTTGCCTTTGGTCGCTTCGAGGGTGTTCCGGAAACTTTCGAGATGGAATGCTTTGATACGGCCAATGAGCGCATCGACAAAGTCGGGGTTGATGATCATATCCATCAATACCTTTTCGATTCCGCAAAGGTCGCACATTTTACAGAATACCGGGCTCCAAAAACCTGCCTGCGCCCAGAGGACACGATGCTTTTGTTTTTCTACGATATCGCCAAGCATTGAAAGGTCATAGAGTTCTGCCGCGGTCGGCCAGACAAAGTTGTTCAGCTCCGCAGGGTCTTCGGTATCAAGAAACGGACGGGGCGCGCTGTCGTTGCTGAACGACTTGAATCCTTCGTTCATTTCTGGCATAAAGTATTTCGCGAGCGTGTCGTCCTCGTAACGCGCCGGGTCAGCGATCGGGGGCTTAAACCGATAAATATCAATATCGAAAAAGTCGAGAAGATCATCCATGTCCTTTACGCCAAAAGCCTTTACGACGGCGGGCTTTACGGCTTTATCCCCCGAATCCAACCAAAGGTCGGCGGGGACGAGATCAGATTCCTTGTGGGCCATAGCGAGGGAAAAACGTTCGCAGTGGATACTGTTTTCCATAAGAGATTCCTCCTTCAATGCGCAGGCATAATAGTGATTCAATCAAATGAATGATTTCATTGCCGTACTCTTTATTATACGGGGAAGCTGGGTCGCTGTAAATGAAAAAACCGCCCAAAAATCGGGCGGTTGGTTATGCAATTCGCTTGAGGTTAAGGTTTTTTCGCGAGATAAAGATCCATTGTGTCGTGAATCACGATGTTGCCGCCGTTTTGGTCGATCGCCTGCCTAAGCTCGGTTTCAAACTGTGGTTTTTTCTCTCCTAGCAGTTTCCGGTGGTCGGAATACGTATTGACAAGAGAAAGATATTCCTCGCTGGATAACATTCGATCCGCATGAAAGAGAGAGCTCAATATCAAAGAACCCTGCGTTTTTTAGATTTTCGATAATCCTTTGGTAGGTATCCTCGCCGACACGTTTTGCGCCGTTTCCGCGCTGAAAGAGGTGGTTATAACGCTGATAAACAGAGTCAACGGCAAAATGAGACGGATGGGCTTCGCGGTCCAGATAAGGGCGATTCCAGAAGAGAGCGATAGTTCCGCCAGAGCGAAGCATTCTAAACACTTTCGAATAGGAGACTTCTTCCGGAATCCAATGAAACGCAGTCGCGGAATAGACGAGATCGATACTCCCGTCTTCAATTGAAACATCTTCGAACGCGATGTTTTCGACATGAAAATTAGGGTAGTGGCGAAATTTCTTTCGGCAAAATCCGGTAAGGTTTTCGCCGATCTCGACGGCCGTTATCTTTGCGCCTGCTTTGAGAAGTGGCTCGGTAGCCTGACCGGTTCCGCAACCGATCTCGACTGCTGTTTTCGCGGAGCTCAAACCCGAAAAGGAGGTGATTTTAGAAAACAATGTATCACAATAGCGCGGTCGCCAGCGGTCATAGTTGCCGGGGTCTTCATCGAATGCAAGGCGAAGATCGGAATCGGACATAGAAGCCTCCTTTATCTAACGGGTTCAAATTGACAAGTCAATACGAGAACGATATACTTGTTCTATTCTATAAGGAATAGGTACATCTCGTGGGAGTTATGATTCGGATTCGCTAAAGCGAGCGCGGAGCGCGAGTTTTCGAGCGAATGCGAGAAAATGGCGAAACGAAGTGAAGCGTTCACTAATTTGGTGCATGAAGTAAGCTTTTAATAGCTTATTTGATGCGCCTTTTTGATTCCGAATGACATGATCAAGAGGTGTATTTTTTATGTCTAAAAATAGGCGGGCAGGAGGTGCTCTGCCCTTATCGATCTCACAGAATTATCTGACAAGCAAAACGACGATTCAAAGACTTTTGAAAAAAACAACAATCGACAGGGAAGATCAGGTTTTAGAAATAGGCGCCGGGAAAGGGCATATTACAAGAGAGCTTGAAAAAATTTGCAAAAGAGTGATTGCCTATGAATTAGACGGGAAACTCTACGCAAATCTTCAGAAAAAGATGGAAGGTTGCGATAAGGTTCGAGTTGTTCACGGTGATTTTCTAAAAGCGAAACTTCCAGAAAAACAGAAATATAAGGTGTTCTCCAATATTCCGTTTTCCATCACTACGGCTCTGGTTAATAAGCTCCTGACCGATAGAAATCCCCCCGAAGAGGCGTGGCTCGTGATGGAAAAAGGGGCCGGCAAGCGGTTTTTTGGAAAACCGCACGACACGTTGTCATCGATGTTGATAAAACCTTTTTTTCGATGCCGAAATTGTCTATCATCTTCGAAAGGAAGACTTTCATCCGTCGCCCTCGGTCGACACGGTTTTGCTCCATTTTAGGAAAAAGGAACAGCCGGACATTCCGGTTGTACAGCGGAACAAATACCGCAAATTTGTTGAAAGCGGAATGCAGTATGGTATCCGGAGGCTCTTAACCAAAAGGCAGATTACCGCGGCGCTCCGGGCAGGAAAGCTTCCTTCGATTCAACAATCAAAGACAATGCTCTATGTGCAATGGCTTTGTTTATTTCGATATTACCGCCGATTGAACGGCGGTTGATCGATAGGCTATTGTCTATAGAGAGAGTCAAATACGACACATCCAACGTTTTTGTGGGCGGAGATCAGATTCCCGCAGCCGCCACAGCAAATACAGCAGCGTTCTTTCTTCATCCCTTCCCCGCGAAGAATATCATTTGCATAATTCGGGTAGGCGAGCGCCTGTCTGCCGAATCCAATGAGGTCGGCCTCGCCGGCTTCGATCATGGCCGCGCCGACAAACGGGGCATACGGGCCGAGGTGGGTAAAACCGGTTGCGACGACAGATACGCCCGGCACGCCTGCCTTGGCCACTTTTGCAAAATGGTGGAACCGCGCTCCGGCTTTTAGCGGGTCTTCCGGCAGGGAAAAAAGCGGATTCTCCGACAGGAGATCGGGAAAGGCTTTGTGATTTGGGCTTCCCGCGGTACAGTTAATCAGCGCGATACCGAATTCATCTTTCAGTTCCTCTATTAAACGAAGCGGTTCAGTAGAGTCGAAGGAAAAGCTTCCGTCAGAGGCCATCCCGAAACCGTCCGGGTAGGGGACGCCGTCGTAAAGATTGAGGCGAACGGTTAAAAACATCTTTCCGGTTTCGGCACGGGAGGCCGCGAGAGCTTCTTTCAAATGACGAACCCGGTTTTCAAAGCTTCCGCCGTAACTCCCCGGGCGCTCAAAGGCCGACAACAGTTCACTGATAAAATAATGGTGGCAAGCCTTGACCTCGACTCCGTCGAATCCGACATCTCTTGCGAGAGCCGTAACAGATCCGTAAACATCAGCGAGTCTTTTGATGTCGTCGTCGCTGAGAGCGCGGCTTTTGCCGGACGGTTTGATTCTATCCATCACAGGGCGATCGGTTGCGGGAACCGAAACCGGAAAACAGGAACGACCCGGATGGGTCATTTGAAGTACAACCGCGGGAACGGGAAGCTTGTTTTGAACCGCTTCTTCTTTCATCGTATCAATGAGACGTTGAAAAGCGCTTTTGTTTTCTTTTGTTAAAACAAGTTGGTTGGGATTGCTTTTCAGCGACGGAAGAATGGCGGTCGCCTCCATCCAGATCAGCCCGGAACCGCCGCGCGCATAACCGAGATAACGTCTCTTAGTCATTTCGCCCGGCGAACCGTCGGGTTCTGCGTCGGCGCCTTCGACCGGCTGGACAACAAGCCTGTTCGGAAGGACAGTATTCTCTATCGTCAGCGGTTGTGAAAGAGTGGATCGGTTTCCGGATTTTAGAGAAACCCCAATGGCTTCCGCTTCTTGTTTAAGCTGCAAAAAAGAATCGATCTGATTCAGGTTTTTCATATTATTGCCTCTTCTCTTGATCCTTTTTTGCGCGCGCGATCAGTTTTTGATATAAAATAACATCTGACGGAAGAAAGTTCTCGGTATTGATAAAATCCAGCGGAAACCAGCGGATATCGGAGTTCTCGTCCGGCTTGATTCTAAGCAGTTCGTTTTCATCGGCGAGAAGAATATAGGACATCGAAAGATGGAGATGGGCGCTGACGTATTCTCCTCTTCTAACATGTCCGTAGTTGATAAGGATATCGAGCGACGCGATATCGCCGGTCTGTGGAATAACCGAGGTAAGACCGGTTTCCTCTTTTGCCTCGCGGATCGCGACGGCAAGAAGGTCGCTGTCACCGTCTGCGTGGCCGCCGGTCCATGCCCAGACATTGCGGATATTGTGGTGGATAAACAGCACCTTGTCGAGAGCATGGTTAAGGATAAACCCGGAACTCGTAATATGGGCGATACCGTTCTTGCGAAGAAGAACATCTTCGCGGTTTTTGTTGATAAAATCAAGGATGAGTGCCTGGTCGCTTCTTTCCTGGTCGCAAACCGGCAGATATGCCGAGATCGGAGTTGAATAGTCCACTTTATTCTCCTTAAAAATTGAGCGTTGAGTCGCTTTTAACTAAGTAAATGGGCCGCAAGTAGCGCATAGACCGGAAAGAGCGAGTTTTACTTTTTACAGATAAATATCTGATCAAAGGGAGGTGGGAGTGCTCATTCCCCGGGGTAAAACTGCAATTGACTGTTAGACGCCGAAACACGGATAGAGGTTTCTAATCGTATCGATTCAGTCTATATCAAAAGCGAACGTCAGGGATATCAAGATCTATTATACAACAAAACCATCTTGATTTCTGTTTTAACAGTGCTATAATAAAGTCGATGATTGTCAAATAAATAACAATCGAAGAGGTGTGGAGATGGATCAGAATCAGGTTTTTGCAACAGTTCAGCTGGTTGACGACAAGGTTGGGCTCTTGAGTACATCGCGGGACAATCCTCCGATTAAAACCGATTATGTTCCGCCGATTGGGTATCGGGACGGGTATACGCCGCTTGAACTGATATTGGTAGCGTTTTCTTCCTGCCTTGGAACGTCGGTTCTCACCCTTTTGCGCGCGAAAATGAAGAGAACTATCAGTGACTTTCATGTTGAAGCGAGCGGAACGGTCAAAGAAGAACATCCGAAGACACTGTCGGATATTTCGTTGAATCTGATTTTTACGTCCGGGGACTTATTGGAAGAGGAGGTCAAGATTGCTCTTGGCGCGGCGGAAGATGCGTTTTGTCCTGTTTGGGCGCTTCTGAAAGGAAACGTAGACGTAAAAGTAGCATTCGAAATAAAGAAATGATAGCGGCGCCGTTTATTTATGCCGGGATCTCAAAACGATCAAGTTAAGCGTCCTAGAGAATGATTTGTACGCGAGTTACTGGATTCTTCAGGGGAAAATAAGAAAAGCGAGGGGAATCTCCCCTCGCTTTTTTGATTGACTAAATTACTCCGCTTTAGGCAGATGGGGCTTTTGTTCCGCCCAGATCATGCCGACCGCTCCGGTCGGGCAGACCGGCTGGCATTCGCCACAACCGATACACTTATCGTTGTCGACAACTGCAAGGTTGTTTACGACATGGATTGCGTCATAGTTACAAGCTTTTACGCAAAGTCCACAGCCGATACAACTGTTCGAGCAGAGTTTCCGAGAGACAGCGCCCTTGTCGTGGCTGTTGCAGGATACGAACGATTTTTTGCCGAGCGGCAGAATATCGATAATCTGTTTCGGGCAAGCTTTTGCACAGGCACCGCAACCGTTACAGATCGAAAAATCGCTGTCCGCAACGCCGTTTAGGATGCGCATGGCGCCGAATTTACAGGCGTCGACACAGTCTCCGAAACCGAGGCAGCCATAGGTACAGGCAGAGTCTCCTTTATAATAAGCTGATGCCGCCTGGCAGCTGCTGATTCCAATATATTCGAATTTTTCGGTCGTAACGTCACAATAACCGCGGCAACGGACAATCGCGACGCTTTCAAGAACGTCAATCGCTTCGGTTCCCATTATTTCAGCAATGGCAATCGACGCCGCATCCCCGCCAGGGACACAGAGGTTTGACACCTCGCCGCCTACTATTGCAGCCGCATAATCCGCGCATCCGGCGTAACCGCAAGCGCCACAGTTGGCTCCGGGAAGAACCTCGGTAATTGCATCGGCGCGCTCGTCGTTAGGCACACTCATAAAGTGGTCGGCGACAACTAGGATAACCGCGCTGACGCCGCCGACGGCAATTAATATCAGAACCGCGTTGATAATTGCATTCCAATCCATATTACTTCTCCTTTTGGGGTTCTCGGGTTACTTAAACATGTTCTCTACCATACCGGTAAAGCCCATAAAGGTAAGAGAGGTGAGCGATGCGGCCGTAAGGGTGATCGGAAGGCCTTCAAAGCATTTCGGCGGTTTTGCACGGAGCATTGTTTTGCGCACACCCGAAAAGAGAACCATCGCAAGCATGAAGCCGACGCCGGCGCCGAATCCGCTGACCATAGATTCAACGAGCGAGAATTTGCTGTCGATATTGAGGATGGTGACGCCGAGAACTGCGCAGTTGGTTGTAATGAGCGGGAGATAGATACCGAGCGCCTTATAGAGCGGACGGATATATTTCTTTAGAACAATTTCAACCAGCTGAACGAGCGCGGCGATAACTAGAATAAAGACAATCGTCATCAGATACTGAAGATTGTAGGGAACAAGAAGCAGCGAGTAGACGAGATAGGTCGCCGCCGAGGCGAGAGTCATAACAAAAATAACGGCGCCGCTCATTCCGACGGCATTGGAAAGGTTTTTCGAAACACCGAGAAACGGGCAGATTCCAAGAAACTGTACGAGGACATAGTTCTCGGTCAAAACCATTGTAAAGAGGATAACCATCAAAGCCTTAACCATTTGTTACTTCCTCCTTCGTTTCACAGGCTGCCTTGGTACAAGAACCGGCGAGCGGGCAGCTTCCGCAGGCGTCATCGGTAGAAAAAGCCAACGGCTTCTTGCCTTTTTTCGCGAGAATTGCGGCGAGAATCGCCATGACAAGGCCGAAGGTAAAGAACCCGCCCGGCGTCTTTACCATCGCGCCGATCTGGTAGCCTTCCGGGATCAGCCGGATGTCGAACCAGGTTCCGTTTCCGATGATTTCGCGGATGGTTGCCATCACGGTCAGGGTAGCGGTAAAGCCGAGACCCATCCCGACGCCGTCGAGCATGCTGTCTATGATCGTGTTCTTATTCGCAAACATTTCGGCGCGGCCGAGGATAATACAGTTTACGACGATCAGCGGCAAATAAATGCCGAGCGCGGAGTAAAGGGAAGGGACAAATGCTTCGATCAGCATCATGACGATGGTGACGAAGGCGGCAATTACGGTAATGTAACAGGGAATTCGGACCTTGTCCGGAATTACTTTCCGTAAAGCGGAAATAACCATGTTGGAGCAGATGAGAACAAATGTAGCGGCGATTCCCATTCCGATCGCGCCGGATACGGTTGTACTGATCGCGAGCGTCGGACAGGTTCCGAGAACCAGAACGAGAACGGGGTTCTCTTTGATAATTCCGTTAAATATCAGGGCACTTTTTTTCGTGTTCATCTCTAGGCCCCCTTTACTGAGTCAAATACTTTCAGCGCCAGGTTGACCGAGTCGATAACGGTCTTGGAGGAATAGGTCGCTCCGGTAATGGTACTGATTGGTTTGCTTTCGGAATTGAGGCCGATAAACTGATCCATAAATGCAGGTAAGGTTACTTTTGTTCCGACACCCTTGGTTTCGGTATTCGCATTGATTCGAAGGTGAAGGACATTCCCGTCGGGATCAACCGCAACGGTTGTCGTAACGATTCCGCCGTAACCAGTCATTTCGACAACAACGATCATGCCGGTTCCGCCATCGTCAACGTGGACGCTCTTAACGTGCGGGTCATCGTAGGTGACCTCGGTAAAACCGGTTGCGTTCGGAAGCAGCTCCTGGCGGTCTTTCAACGCGGCAGCAGCCTTGTTCTGTTCAATAATCGGAGCGGTAATCGCATTTGTGATGCCGAGCAGGCCGGAGACGACGAGGCAGATGACAACAAGTACGACAATCGGTTTGACAATCTCAGAATAAACGTTTTTCTTTTCGCTCATTTTGTCGCACCTCCATACGGTTTTCTTCTTGTAAGATCGTTGATGTAGGGGACAAGAAGGTTCATGATAAGAATGGCGTAAGTAACGCCTTCGGAAGTCGAAGCAAAGGTTCGGATCAGTACGGTGATCAAACCGCAGCCGACGCCGAAGATCGCTTTACCCCAGTTGCTATAGGGGGAGGTTGTATAGTCGGTTGCCATAAAGATCGCGCCGAGCATCAGTCCGCCCGAAAGCAGAGCGCGGAAGGGAGACACAGCTCCAAAGGCGATATGGAAGAGGAAAGTCGATCCGATATAGGTTACCGGAATAATTGGTTTGATGACGCCTCGAAGAACTAGGTAGATGCCGCCGATTACAAGGGCAATCGCGCAGGTTTCTCCAAGAACGCCGCCGTGGTTTCCAAAGATCAGGGCGGTAATATCGGCATACTTGTCAACGAATTTTGCGGCGCCCGGAGTTGCTTTAGAAAGCGCGTCGAGCTGGAGGAGCGGCGTTGCGCCGGTCATTCCGTCAGGCGTAGTTGCGGGGAAAACGTGGGCGGTCATCGATTCAGGGAAAGAGAGCCCCATGACGACCCTGGCGGCAAGAGCGGGGTTTACGAAGTTACAGCCAATTCCGCCGAAGAGTTGTTTTACAAGAATGATCGCAACTAAGTCGCCCACAATCAGCTGCCAGACCGGAAGCGTCGAGGGGACGTTAAAGGCAATCAGGATTCCGGTAACAACTGCGGACAGGTCGTTGGTTGCGTCCGGCTTTTTCATCAGCAAACACCAGACACATTCGAAAAGAACGCAGCTGACCGCACTGATCGCAATTCGGATCAAGGCGCCCCATCCAAAAAGAATGGTAGCGGCGATCGCGGACGGGACAAGGGCGATGATGACGTCCAACATAATCTTCTGGCTTGTTTTTTTGCCTCGGATATGCGGGGAGGAGGTGACGATTAAATTGCTCATGATTTTTTCGCACCTGCCTTTCTAACTTCGGCCTTTGAAAGCCGCATGGTTTGGGTTAACGGTCTGCCTGCCGGGCAGTTGTAGGAACAACAGCCACATTCGATACAGTTCATGACCGAGAGCTTGCCGAGCAGTTTCGCGTCCTTTTGCTGGTAGGCACCGTCGATTTCAACCGGGGAGAGACACATCGGGCAGTTGTCTGCGCACTGGGCGCAACGGATACAACTGTCATTCGGAATCGTTGAAGTCTCTTCCGCCGTCAGTGCCAACACCGCGTTAGTGTTTTTGAGGATCGGGAATTCCGGGCCGATAAGCGCAACGCCCATCATCGGACCGCCGAGAAGGATGCGTTTGCATCCTTCAGTCAACTCTCCGAGAATTTCAGAAATATTCATTCCGATCGGGACAATATAGTTGCCGCTGTTGTTCTGGCCTTTTCCGTCTACGGTAATCCGCTTTTCGACCAGAGGCATACCGGTTTTCAGGAACTTGTCGAGCGTCGCGATTGTCGCGACGTTGAGAATCACAACGCCGGCATCTGCGGGAAGGCCGCCGGAGGGAACAGCGCGACCGGTTATATTTCCGATCAATACTTTTTCAGCGCCCTGCGGATAGAGCGTTTTTAACGGCCGGATTTCGATTCTGGAATCATCCTTTGCTTTCTCAGTAAGAAGGCGGATGGCTTCCGGCTTGTTTTTTTCAATAGCGATGACCGCCTTCGGAAGTTCCAGCCATTTGAGAAGCGCTTTTACGCCGTCGATAATATGGTCGGTGTCTTCAAGCATCGTCCGGTAGTCGCTAGTAATATAGGGTTCGCATTCGGCTCCGTTTATCAGTAAAAGGTCGAGAGTTTTACATGTGTCGGAAAACCGGCTCCACCAAGACCGACGAGACCGGAAGACTGAACCGCTTTTACAAGGTCGTCCCGCGTTTCAATCACCGGAACTTTGATTTCCGGGTCGGGTTTCTGTTCTCCGTCGGTTTCGATTACTACAGCAGGCCGCTGGCTTCCGTCGGAAAAAAGAACGGTTACGATTTCGGATACGGTTCCGCTGACCGAGGAATGTGTGTCTACGCTGACAAACCCGCCCGATTTTGCAATCGGTGTTCCAACATAGACTGGATCCCCTTCCTTGACACAGATCTCCGCTGGCGCACCAATGTGCATACTGAGCGGGATCGTCACACTCTTTGGTACCGCAAGACGAACCGAAGCATTGTCTTCGGTAAACTTGCGGTGGGGCACTTTTGCGCCGCCCCCCATACTGGCTTTGAGATAACTTTTTTCCACCTCTCTACCGTCCTTTCTGGTATTCTGTTGCCTGTTTCTGTCCCTCGCTATATGACGAAAAACTGGCCGATATTTCTAAAGAAAGTATTCTTATAATATCCGAAACGTAAGATGCGAAGAACTTTGCCGGGCTTCTTGAGAAATTCCATTTCCGAGTAGCGCTTCGCAATGTCATATTGTTCCTTTTGAAGCTTGTCCCGAAAAGTTTCGGCAAAACAGCCGGCCTGGCGGAACATGGAAAGATAAATCGCGCGCATACGGTCTTTTTTTCTCAATTTTTGAAACGAAGCTGTCAGGTCGCCCGCGTTATATGCTCCAACCTGATTATTGCCGTGTTGGCGATAGAAGATTGTCGATTCGCTGAGAAATGCTGTCTTTCCGAAGGCGGCCGCAATAAGGGCAAGCCACCAGTCATGCATAACCGTTTCATCTGGGGTCGCAGAGACCATAGATTTTAGCGCATGGTTGATCATCACGGTACAGCCGGTCACATTGTTTTGAACGAGAAGATTTTTGAAGCGATTACGCTTCGCCGAAAGCTTTTCGTAGGAGAAGAGCGATGGTGCAATCGGTTCAAGCGTTTCGCTTACGACCTCCAAATCGGTATGAACGAGGATCGGCGTGTCAGAAGCAGATTCGCGTTCTGTGCGAAGCATCAGATTCAGCGTTTTTTCGACCTTATCTGGTTTCCAGACATCGTCAGCGTCACAGAACATGGTATAGACGCCTTCAGTATGCAATAGAAGCGTGAAAAAATTTGTCTTTGCGCTCCTGAGATCGGACTTGAGATCGAGGATGCGAACGCGCGCGTCTTTGCTCCTGATTCGCTCAACAATAGAGAGCGTATCGTCAAGAGAACCGTCGTCGCGCACAACAATATCGAGGTCTTCATGCGTTTGCACCAGCAGTGAGTTGAGAAGTTCCTCGATATAGAGGCCGTTGTTATAAGTTGCGACAAGAACCGTTACCTTTGGCATAATTATTCCAATGCGGCATCCAGCACAGACTGGATTTTCTTTTTGGTAGCGACACCTTCAAGCAATTTTTCTTCTCCGATATAATAGGAGGGAACATAATAATAGCCATAGCTATAAGCGAGCTCCGGCTGTTCGCTCTCGTCGATGATTTCAATGGGTATGTTTTCGTACGCGGGATTCTCGGCGATCAATTGCTTTTGCCAGTCGAGAGCCTGAATACAAAACGGGCAGTTGCGAAGAATAAATAAGCGAATGTTTTTCATGGATTCGGTATCTTTCTGTTTTTTTGGCCGTAAGCCTTACAGCTTAAGACCACATATCATTATAGATATTTTTTAACATATTGTCCATCTTTTTAACCAATATTTGCATGTTTATTTATTGTCAAAAAAACGATATAATTTCGGCAAGACAATACAGTATGGATTTGGGGGCAAAATAATGGATTCTTATATCAATTTGACGAACGAAAATATCGCGTCTCAGCATATTTGCTGCGCGATCGCCGACAAGAAACATCAGGCGGGAGTCGAGCAAAAAAAGAATTGGATCAAGCATCAGATTCCGAAGGGACATGTCTTTCGCAAGCTGGATGCAAAGGGAAAGGTTTTTATTGAATATGCGCCGCTTGAGACTGCTTGGGTTCCGGTAACCGGAGAAAACTTTCTATACATCTATTGTCTTTGGGTTTCGGGGAGCTATAAGGGCAAGGGACACGGCGAAGCGCTGATGGAATATTGTATTGAAGATGCAAGAAAACAGAAAAAGTCCGGCGTATGCCTGATCTCTTCGAAAAAGAAAAAACCGTTTCTTTCGGATGGAAAGTTTGCTGAACGGTACGGCTTTCGCTCGGTCGATTCAATCGAGGACTATGAGCTGATGGCGCTTTCGTTTGATGGGAAGGAACCTTCCTTCACAGATTCGGCGAGGACGGGGACTAT
>CAZGYK010000007.1:1453-4777 GCA_964530485.1 uncultured Oscillospiraceae bacterium | reverse complement strand
TACATCAAAAACTGCCTCGAGCAAATCGAAGATTACGCAGCCGCCAACGGGATTTCGGTTACGTCGATCCCGGTTGACAGCCTCGAAACAGCGAAATCACTCCCATCCGTTTTCAACAACTGGGCGGTCTTCGTCGACGGAAAATTTCAGACCCATCATATCCTGAATGAAGGATATTTTGTGAAACTTTTGGAGGGCAAGAAGTTTTAACCGGGCTTGCTGTAATGTTGCGTAAGCGACGCGTGAAACACATACCGCAACAGGATGGGATTGAAGGTTCCGTCAGATGAGGCAGAGAGAATAGGCTTGTTTCGTCAAAAAAGGACCGCCGAACGGCGGTCCTTTTATTACTTCACGAATTCTTCAACAATTTTGAGGGCATCGGCGTTCTTGTCCGCAACGACGTAGACAACATAACTCCCGCTCTGCTTGATGATAGCGTTGTTAAGGCGGGGAATCGCGTCCGGCGCGTAGTCTGCAAGGATTGCCTTTTGGGACTCAACACGTGCATTGAGCTCTTTGACGAGTTCGGTTGCCGCATCCGAGGAGGTGCATTTGAACACGCCGTATTCTTCTCCGGTACAGCCGGTGCCAAGGAAAACCTGATTGCTTTCAAGGTTGTCTGTTGTCAGGTACATGACCTTTGACAGCACCGATTCGGAGACGCTTGAAAGTGTATCGGTAAATAGATTTGCCCCTTCAAGTTTTTGCTGCAACCCGTCAAGATCAATTGTGGTTTCCGGCTTATTTGTGGAACCGCATCCGATCAGGGTAAAGAGCAGCAGGGCGACAGTCAGGACAACAAGCAGTTTTTTCACGAGTAAATCTCCTTATCAACAACATGCGTTTTAATATAGTCGATCCATTTGTTATAGCCATCTTTTGTCAGCGAAAGTCCATTGTTAGCGGCATAACCGCTTGTCAGAACGCCGGTTCCGCCGGAAAGCCCTTCGGCAACATCCAGGAAATAAACCTGTTTTGATTCGGCAATCTGTTTGATCAGATTGTTATACTCGGCAACCTTTTCGTTGGTAAGATGGCTTGGATTTCCGCTCTTGCTAGCAGTCATCGGGATGATGCTCTGCATATAGATCGAAGCGTTCGGAGCAAGGGACTTTAGCGTGTCGACCAATCTTGCATAACTTTCGGTAAAAGCCGAGACGTTCGGCCATCCGAGCTCGTTCAGGCCAACTTCGATGTAGATAGAGTCGTATTGTTTCGCGGCGAGCTGTTCCGAAAGCGTCCGCTCCTCACCCTCCTTGATTTGGAAAGTATAGCTTTCGATTACGTCGACACTGATGTTGTCGCTCACCAGATAATCGGCATTGGGAAGATAACCGTATACCGGGAAACCGGAGACCCGCGAATCCCCGATCATCAAAACAGAGTTAAAATAACTGTTCTCAACCGGAGCGGCTTCCGGGGCGGGCAAGGTATAATCGTAATACTTCGGAGCGGTAGTTATGACAATCGGCCCTTCTGCGGGCGGCAAAGCCGGGCCAAGATTGGCGGATACAATATACTTCGGCGTAAAGATCCAGCCTACCAGCTTGATAATTCCAAATACCAAAAGAACGCCGACAACCAGTACGACTACCCAGGCAATCAGACGACGGCGCTTCTGCTGTTTGATTTTTTGACGTCGGGTCTCGCGCTTATCTCTTTCAATATCGCTCATCACGTTACCTCCAGCACATCGGACAGTATTCTGAGCTCTTATAAAGTTAGGAGCAAAACGTTTCGTGTCGCTCGACTTTATGATTGGTTTTCTTACTAAGAATAATACCTTTCCATGCCGAAGATGTCAACAAGCCGAGCGCCGAAGGCGAGAGTTTCCGAGCGAGGGAGGAAATAGCGGAGCGTAAGCAAACCGAGCCGGGGGCAAGCGAAGAACAACAAACAAGGAATTGGCAAGACCATGTGATGAATTGCAGCTATCAAAGAAGCGCGATATAGTAACCAGCAAATATTCTGAAAAGATGTTTTGCATGGAAAAATTGAGAAATGGAATATTGACCAAAATTTGACGAAAGAACAACCGCTCTATCTGGAATCTGACGAAGATGGGCGATTCTGTTGACTTCATTCCTGCGTAGAAATATAATATAGTATATCTAAGATGGGTTTAGCAAACTAAAGCGTTTGCAAGCTGAAAAATTCGGAATTTCACTTTTCTGGGTACAGTGCGGAAAAATGAAAAATATATGCAAAATGAGGGGAAGAGCATGTCAAGAGTCTACAATTTCAGCGCAGGGCCGTCAATGCTACCGCTGTCGGTTCTCGAAAAAGCAAAGAGCGAGCTGTTGGAATATGGTTCTACCGGGCAGTCCGTTATGGAAATGAGCCATCGCTCAAAGGAGTATCTTGCGATCTTTGACGAGTGCGAGGAAAAGTTTCGCGCGATGCTCGGTGTTCCCGAAACCCATTCTGTTCTGTTTCTTCAGGGCGGAGCGTGGACCCAGTTCGCAATGATTCCTATGAACCTGATGACAATCAATAAAAAGGCGGATTTCGTTCTTTCCGGAAACTGGGCGGAAAAAGCCTGTTCCGAAGCGAAAAAATTTGGGACGGCGAACGTCGTTGCGAGCAGCAAAGAAGATAATTTTGCCTACATTCCGGCGATCGACAAATCAAAATTGGATCCCGACGCCGACTATATGCATATATGCTATAATAATACAATCTACGGTACCGAGTTCCAGGCGGTTCCTGAGAGCGTTGTTCCGCTTGTCGCCGACGTCAGCAGCATGATTTTGAGTCAGCCGATGGATGTCTCGAAATTTGGCGCGATCTATGGCGGAGCCCAGAAAAATATGGGCCCGGCAGGTCTTGTTGTCGTCGTGATGCGTAACGATCTGATTGAGCGTTCCCCGGATTCTATTCCGTCGATGCTCAACTACAAGATTCAGCGCGACAATCAGTCGATGTTCAATACGCCGCCGACCTACGCGATCTACGTTCTGTCACTGATGCTTGACTGGTTGAAGAATGATATTGGCGGGCTTGAAAAGATGCTCGAGATCAACAAGCAGAAAGCCGCAGTTCTTTATGACTACCTTGACGAGAGCAAGCTTTTTAAGGGAACGGTACGAAAAGACAGCCGTTCGCTGATGAATATTTGCTTTGTGACCGGAGATAAAGACCTCGACAACGAGTTCTGTTCTTTGGCGGCAAAAGAGGGGATGCCGAACCTCAAAGGACATCGTCTGGTCGGAGGCGTTCGCGCGTCCATCTACAATGCGATGCCGATGGAAGGCGTCGTAAAGCTCCGTGACTTTATGAGAGAATTTGAAAAGGAACACATTTAGTTATGTATAAAATAAA
>CAZGYK010000007.1:0-1382 GCA_964530485.1 uncultured Oscillospiraceae bacterium | reverse complement strand
GGTCTTGAGAACTTTCCGAAGGATAACTTCACCTACTCAGCGGATATGGATCAGCCGGACGGAATTCTCCTGCGGAGCGCACATATCAAGGATCAGCCAATTCCGGAATCGGTTCTTGCGATCTCCCGCGCCGGAGCAGGCGTTAACAATATTCCGGTCGAACAGTGTACCGAGCTTGGGGTACCGGTATTTAATACGCCGGGTGCCAATGCCAACGCCGTCAAAGAGATGGTGATAGCGGCGCTCTATATGTCCAGCCGGAACGTTTCGGAAGCGGTTTCCTGGATGGATACAATCAAGGATCGCGGCGATGAGATTCCGAAACTGGTTGAAGATGGAAAGTCCCAGTTTGTCGGCCCGGAAGTATACGGAAAAACGCTTGGAATTATTGGGCTCGGCGCCATCGGCGTTCTTGTTGCAAACGTTGCGCCGCACTTGGGATTGAAAGTTTACGGATATGATCCCTATATTTCCGTAGACAATGCCTGGGGTCTTTCCCGCTCGGTTGCTCATGCGACCGATATCAGCGAGATATACAAAAATTGTGATTATATCACGATCCATATTCCTTTGACCGACAAAACCCGCCACTTCATCAACCGCGATTCGATTGCCCAGATGAAGGATGGAGTCAGAATTCTGAACTTCGCCCGCGGGGAACTGGTCGACAGCGAGGACATCGCCGAAGCGGTTGAATCCGGAAAAGTTTCCTGCTATATCACCGATTTCCCCGACAAACATTTGGTTGGAAAAAAGGGAATCGTCACTATCCCGCATCTTGGCGCTTCGACCCCGGAGTCGGAAGAAAACTGCGCGGATATGGCGGTTAAGGAACTTGTAAACTATCTCGAGCGCGGTACGATTGTCAATTCAGTCAACTTCCCGCGTTGTGAGCCGCCTCTAGCTTTTACGGGCAGAATTTCGCTCTTTAATAAAAATGTGCCGGGGATGTTGTCATCGGTGACAACGCTCGCCAGCGAATGTGGATACAATATCGAAAATCTGACAAGCTCGTCCAACAAAGGTGCTTCGACGGCTTATACAGTTTTGGATCTCGACAAACATCCGGAAGATGATTTTGTCAAAAAGCTCGATGAACTTCCCGGGATTTTCCGCGTTCGGGTGATCTGCTAGAAAAATATCGGAAGCTACATTTGGCGATCAAAATGCTGAGTGCGAAGCGTTCAGAAAAACTGTTTGTCCGGCGCGCCGAAACAAATCGGCGCGCCTCCTTATATCGAACGAAAGGAGTTTTAAGATGAAGAAAAATAAATTTGGTGTTCTCGATATCGTCATTGTACTGTTGATGTTTGGCGGTCGAAAGTGGTAATTTCTTTGGGTGGAAGGCAACCCTTGAAATAAGGATTTAAGGTTTCAAATCC
>CAZGYK010000006.1:20096-23780 GCA_964530485.1 uncultured Oscillospiraceae bacterium | reverse complement strand
CTTTTTCCCTCATAATCCCATTTCTTTGCCATGGTTCCCGCGACTACCGCTTTCTTCGCAGTATACCCGACCAATTTGTACGTATTGAGAAAGAATTATAAACGTTTTTCAAAAAGACATCAGGCGCAACGCAAGCCGGAATCCACAGAGTGAATCCCGGCCGGCAAATCCTGTTTCTATTTCAGCTCGAACTTGTACCCGACGCCCCATACTGTCTTTAACGACCATTGTTCAGAGACGCCTTCCAGCTTTTCTCTCAGGCGCTTGATATGGACGTCTACCGTTCTGGAATCACCATAGTATTCAAAACCCCAAACCTCGTCCAGCAACTGGTCACGCGTAAAGACCCGGTTCGGATTCTTCGCTAGATGGTAAAGAAGCTCAAGTTCCTTTGGCGGCGTATCGACCTGGATTCCATCTACCTTCAGTTCGTATTTTACAATATTGACCGTAAGCTTATCATAGCTGACCTCGCCGTCGTCATCCTGAAGATAACGGCGCAACACAGCCTTGACTCTCGCGATAACCTCTTTCATATCGAAAGGTTTGACAATATAGTCGTCGGCCCCAAGTTCAAGACCCATCACCTTATCGAAGGTTTCGCCTTTCGCTGTCAGCATAATAATCGGAACATTGCTGCGTTCGCGGATCCGGCGGCAAACTTCCCATCCATCCATTTTCGGCATCATAATATCCAACAAGACCAGCGCAGGATCTTCAGCTTTCTGAATTTCCACAGCATCAATTCCATTATAGGCCATTAAGACAGTGTACCCTTCTTTTTCAAGATACAACCGAATCAGCTCGCAAATATTCTTTTCGTCATCGACGACCAGGATTTTCATGTTTCTCATAGATGTCCTCCGCAGTTAATTGTTCGGCCGCAGACACGCAACCGGAAATCCATTCCCGAGGCAACCATTTTTATCCAATGATTTTTCTATTTTACCAACAACAAATTAACAAAGTTTTAACAGCATTGAAGTAACTGTGAATCTATTATATAATATTTTTTACCATAATGCCATAAGGAACTGTTTTAGGCGGTAACCATGGATCCTCTATCCTTCAGCAGAATTACAAAATTTCTAAAACCATGATACCGGAAAGGATCATATGAAAATAGGAATCGTAGGTCTTCCCAACGTCGGGAAAAGCACATTGTTTAACGCTGTTACCGGCGCCGGAGCAGCGGCAGCAAACTATCCGTTCTGTACCATCGAACCAAACGTCGGAACCGTCATCGTACCGGATGAGCGTCTCGATTATCTCGCCGAGATGTACCATCCGAAAAAGTATACCCCCGCTACGGTTGAGTTTGTCGATATCGCCGGGCTTGTTGAGGGCGCCTCAAAAGGAGAGGGTCTCGGCAACAAATTCCTTTCTCATATTCGCGAAGTAGACGCGATTGTCCATGTTGTCCGCTGTTTTGACAGCGACGATATTTCCCATGTCAGCGGTTCGGTAGACCCGATTCGGGATATTGAAATCATTGATCTTGAACTGATTCTTTCCGACATTGATATCGTAGAGCGAAGACTCGTCAAAACAGAAAAGGCGATGAAGGGTGACAAAACGCTCGCTTCTGAACATGCCTTTCTGAAAAAACTTCTCCAATGGCTGACCGACGGAAAAAATGCGAGAGACCTCGCGCTCTCCTCCGACAACGATAAGGCTGTTTTGAACGATATGCCGCTCCTCTCGGGAAAACCGGTTATTTACGCCGCGAACCTTTCCGATGACGACATGTTTTCCGAAACGATCGACAACGCTTACTATGCCAAAGTTGCTTCGCTAGCAAAGGAACAAAACGCCGGGGTACTTCCAATCTGCGCGAAAGCGGAAGAGGAAATTGCCCAACTCGATACGGAAGAACGCCAGTTGTTTCTTGAGGAACTCGGAATCAAGGAAAGCGGCCTCGACCGCCTTATCAAAGAGAGTTATTCGCTTCTTGGGCTGATCTCGTTCCTGACCGCCGGGGAACCGGAGGTTCGCGCTTGGACTATTATCAAAGGGACAAAGGCCCCGCAAGCCGCCGGGAAGATTCATTCCGATTTTGAGCGCGGCTTTATCCGGGCAGAAATCGTCGCCTTCAACGACCTGAAAACTTCGGGAAGTATGGCTGCCGCAAAGGAAAAGGGACTGGTTCGAAGCGAGGGCAAAGAGTATGTTATGCAGGACGGCGACGTGACCCTGTTCCGGTTTAACGTGTAAAGGACAAACGATGATTTATGCGCTTATTTCGGATCTTCATGCAAATTTAACCGCGCTCAAAGCGGTTGTTCATGACGCGAAAGCAGAGGGCGCTACCCATTTTTTGTTTCTCGGCGATTACTGTCTCGGTCCAAAACCCAACGAGACGCTAGACTTCATTCGGAACCTTGACCAAGCCCGCTTTGTATCCGGAAACGAAGATGATTTTATTGTCGCGCTTCAAAAAAAAGATCCCGCGTCGATGACCGACGGACAGTTTTCTGCCTGCTATTGGTGCTATGAGCAGCTGACAAATGAGAACATATCGTTCTTGTCTTCGATTCCGAACAAGCTCAAGATTCAGGAAAACGGGTTGCCGCCGATCTTTCTTTTTCATAAGCCTGAGGATTTGTTCAACAATACCGCCGCGACGCAGCTAAACCCACGTATCTTTGCCAAAGAAATCGATCAGAATACGTTTACAACCGAATCCTTCCCGGCGTATGCAAAAAACCTTGTAACCAATGATTCCGCGATCGAAAAAGCACTTTTGGATCTTCAGGACGGCGTTTATGCTTTCGGCCACAAACACATTCAGTGGAATGTTCAGCTCGGGGGAAAACATCTCGTCAACGCGGGTTCAGCAGGGCTTCCCCTCGATTTTTTAACGACGGCCGCCTATACACTTCTCATCCCCGATCACGGGCGCTGGTCCATCAAGCAGAAACGGGTTGATTACGGTCTTTCAAAGGCGATCGGCGAGCTTCAACTGTCGGCCTACCGGCAACAAGTTCCTGTCTGGAGCGGAGTCATTCAAAAAGAACTTGAGACCGCGCGGGAACACGCCCTCCTCTTTTTAGAATTTACCGAATCCTATGCAGGTCTGATCGGCGATACGATGCGTCCTTATTCCCATAAAGTCTGGTCCGCTTCCTTTGCGGAATGGATACAACAATTTTCGAGGTAGAACTATGAAAATCGGCGTTGTCTGCGCTATGGAGCGCGAAATTGAACTGATCCGCGAAAAATTCAGCGGAGCTACCGAACATTATGTCGGCAACATCCGGATCACCGAAGTCCCTGTCTTTTCCCATACAATGTTCTTAACGATTAGCGGTATCGGCAAAACCTGCGCGGCGATGGCAACGCAGGCTTTGATAACCGCCTTCGGCTGCGATTTAATTCTCAATACCGGTCTTGCCGGTGGCTGCGACAGCCGTCTCCGCCCCGGAAGCGCCGTCTTGGTCGAAAAGGCCATTTATCATGATTTTGATCTGCACATTTCCGACAGTTTCAAAGTCTTTCACAACGGATTCTTTACCGACAACGATCTAAAGCACCTTGCCGAAGGGGTTCTGCAGTCGCTCAAAATCCATTATATTCCGGGCACCGTCGCTTCCGGCGATATCTTCGTCGAGGATAAAGCAAAAAAGGACGACATCATTCTTCGGACGGACTGCAGCTGTGTCGACATGGAAGCCGCTGCGATTG
>CAZGYK010000006.1:18480-20086 GCA_964530485.1 uncultured Oscillospiraceae bacterium | reverse complement strand
TAAAAATCGTTTCCGACAGTGCCGACGAGGGCGCGACCGGAGATTTCGAAGCAAGCCTCGATCTCTATACGCGCCATTGCGCCGCCTTCGTATACGAGATGGCGAACGTCATCCAACCATAATCCACTACAAAAAGCCCCCGGACATCCGGGGGCTTTTTTAATGCCTTGCAAAACGTTTCAAGTTGTTATTCTACGATCAGGCAGACAGGTGACGGAACCGCGATCTCCAACACAATATTTTCCGCGTTTCCAGTCTTTTGATTTCGCTTCATGACAACAACGGTTCCGGAATCCTGATAAGCGATCAGAAAATAGTCTCCGTCTTTAGATATCGCAAAATTCCGGGGCGTTTTTCCATATCCTTCTATGTGTCCTGAATAACGTAATGTTTCATCGTCATTGACCGAAAAAAAACCGAGTCCGTTCCAACCCCGGCTGCTTGCATAAAGAAATCTGCCGTCGGGCGAAAGATGGATATCAGCGGCAATACTCTCGCCGTAAAATGATTCGGGAAGGAGCGAAAGATCCTGTTTTTGAATCAGCTTTCCGGTTTGGGGTTCATAGCCGAACGACAAAACGCGATTTTCGAGTTCGGCGACAAGATAGAGCGTTTTCCCGGACGAACTGAAAGCCATATGCCTCGGACCAATTCCCGGCGCAACCTCAACAAACGGATTGTTTGGACAAGCGCCCAGCGCGCCGGTATCCCCGTCGATTTCATAAACCATCAACCGGTCAATACCGAGATCGGCGACAATAAGGCGCCTGCCCTCAATGTCAATGGCCGCCGAATGGGCGTGGGCTCTCTCCTGCCGCTTCGCATTTGGTCCTTGCCCTTGATGTTGAACCAGCGCAACCTGTTCTTCAATTCTTCCGTCAGGGTTGATCCGATACCCGGCAACATTCCCCGAAAGATAGTTCGAGAGATAAATAAACTCTTTGCTCGGATGTACGACGACATGACAACAGGCTGAACCGGAAAACGAAACGCGATTGATTCGTTCCAGCAAACCGTCGGTGGCAACAACGAAACTTTCAGCCGCGCCCTCTTCTAACAGTTCGTTGACCGCGAAGATCCGGTTTCCCCGCTTTGCCAGAAAGGAAGGGTTTCTTGAAGATGCCGATAGCCGTCTTTCAACTCTGCCGGCCGCAAGATTCAAATCGAGGGTATAAATCCCTTCGCTTCCGGTTCCCTCGGTATAGGTTCCGACAAAAACCCGCATGACACCCTCCTTATAAATAAATCGCTACATCTCAATATTATAGATTTTCTTAACGTGCTTCTTGTTTCTTGCCATGATCAAAAAGACCGCCGCGAAGTTGATTCCATAGAACAGGACAATAACCGAACGGATCGGAATTACCTCCGCAAGCGCGCCGGCGACCAGCTGTCCGACCAGCGTTCCGAACGTATTGAGCATATTAAATACGCCGTTAAAGCGCGCGCGTTTTTCATCCGGAACATAGCTTTGGGTCCCGGTAATCCGGATATTGTAGGACGTCACGCCCATCACGCCGCCGACAAACTGTAGAATCATCATCAGGAGAACCGAAAAGAATAACATCGTAGAATCGATAATACAAATCGACGCGTAGACAATGAT
>CAZGYK010000006.1:15998-18470 GCA_964530485.1 uncultured Oscillospiraceae bacterium | reverse complement strand
CCCTCCCGAGAATGCCACAGCCCATGACGATCATAAACGTGTATTCCCCGTTTTCAAAAAACCAGCTTTGGAACGGGAATTTCAGCGTATGGTTGAACTCCCGAAAAAACGGGAGCATGAGCGCCGTAAAAGAAGAACTCGCAAACATCGTAACGCTGAAATAAAGCGTAATTGCCTTTAGGCCATTTTCAGTTTTGATATAAGCGATTCCCTCTTTGAAGTCGGCAACAAACCGCTTGATGCCCTTGGATTCGCCGCCGCTGTCAAGATGCTTTTCCTTCGCGCCGATCTGGGTTTCAAAGATCGCAGCAATCAAAAATGAAACAGCGTTGATTAAAAAGAGCGGCACAATCCCGACAGAGTTGTAGAGTACCGCCGCAAGAAATGACATGACCTGGGACAGCGGCATAATAATGCTCGTGATCGAATTTGCCTTGGCTAGGTTCCCCTCGCTGACAAGATTCGGATAGAGGCTTTCATAGGCAACGGTATAGATGCTGTCAATCGATCCGATTAAAATCGAAAAGAAAAGCAGAAAACCATAATTAAAAAAGTCGTTCTGAAGGATAAAGGCAAGCAGCAAATAGGTCCCGCAACTAATGAAGTCGAGAGTATAGATCATTTTCTTGCGCGAAAACCGGTCGAGGAACGGTCCGGCAAGAATCGGCATCAGAACCTTCGGAAGGTTATAGGAAACCATAAACAACACGAACAGAAATGTTGAGCCGGTAAAATCAAGAACCAGCAAACTGATCGCGAACCCCGACATCGCGTTCCCGAGCATCGAGACGACGGTTCCGAGCGTAATAATTGTAAAATCTTTTGTCCAAAGTTTATTGCGTGGCGTGGTGTCCATGTATTCTCCAAAAAACGTATTGCATTCCGGGTAAAAAAGCTTACTCGTCCAGTTTCAAAACCGCGGTAAAGGCTTCGCTTGGAACTTCTACCGCACCGAGCGAGCGCATTTTCTTTTTGCCTTCCTTCTGTTTCTCAAGCAGTTTCTTCTTTCGGGTAATGTCGCCGCCGTAGCATTTCGCCAAAACGTCCTTGCGAAGCGCCCGAACGGTTTCCCTCGCGATGACCTTCCCTCCGATCGCCGCCTGAATCGGAACTTCAAACATCTGCCGGGGAATATGATCCTTGAGCTTTTCTGCGACTTTTCTTCCGCGTTTATAAGCGCTGTCGGCAAAAACAATCATTGAAAGCGCGTCGACAATATCCCCGTTAATCAGGATATCCAACCGGACAAGTTTTGATTCGCGAAAACCCTTCATCTCATAATCATAACTTGCATAACCGCGGGTTCTGCTCTTAAGCGAATCGAAGAAATCATAGACGATCTCCCCAAGCGGAAGCTCATAATGCATCTCCACCCGCTCGGTATCGAGATATTTCATATCAATAAAGATCCCGCGCCGTTCGGTACAGAGTTCCATAACCGCGCCGATAAACTCGGTCGGCGTAAAGACGTTAGCAGAGACATAGGGCTCCTCGGCTTTGGCTATCGTCGAGGGATCGGGATAGTTTGTCGGATTGCTGATATCGAGAACCGTTCCATCGGTTTTGACAATCCGGTAGATGACGCTCGGCGCGGTCGTAACAAGGTCGAGATCGAATTCGCGCTCAAGCCGCTCGATAATGACCTCGAGATGGAGCAAGCCGAGAAAGCCACAGCGGAATCCAAATCCGAGCGCCGCCGATGTCTCCGGTTCAAAGGAGAGCGACGCGTCGTTGAGTTCAAGCTTTGCAAGCGCGTCTTTGAGCGCTTCGTAATCCGCTCCATCGGCCGGGTAAATCCCGCAAAACACCATCGGTACAACATCGCGGTATCCCGAAAGCGCCTCTTTTGCAGGGCAATCGCTGTGGGTGACCGTGTCTCCGACATGGGTATCGCGTACATTTTTAATCGATGCGGTAAAATAACCAACTTCGCCCGCTGTCAGCTGCGCCGCAGGTTCGAGACTGCTCGGACGCATATGCCCGACTTCAACAATCTGAAATTCGGCTTTGGTCTGCATCAAAGAAACGGTATCTCCCGCTTTCAGCGTTCCGTCGAATAACCGAATATAGACAATTACTCCTTTATAGGTATCATAGACGCTGTCAAAAATCAACGCTTTAAGCGGCGCGGTCTCATCCCCTTTCGGGGCGGGAATATCGGTAATGACCCGTTCGAGAACTTCTTCGATATTGGTTCCCTGCTTCGCGGATATCCGCGGTGCATCGAGAGCGGGAATCCCGATAACATCTTCAATTTCAGCCGCAACCCTGTCAGGGTCAGCCGAAATCAAATCGATTTTATTGATAACTGGCAAAAGCTCCAGATCGTGTCCGACGGCAAGATAGGCGTTCGCCAGCGTTTGAGCTTCCACGCCCTGGGTAGCATCTACGATTAGGATCGCGCCCTCACAGGCGGCAAGCGACCGCGAAACCTCATAGGTAAAGTCGACATGCCCCGGGGTATCGATCAGA
>CAZGYK010000006.1:7542-15940 GCA_964530485.1 uncultured Oscillospiraceae bacterium | reverse complement strand
TCGCGTGGTAGTTGAGGGTTACGGCGCGCGCCTTAATCGTGATTCCCCGTTCTTGCTCCAGTTCCATGTTGTCAAGAAACTGGCTTTGCATGGTGCGTTTATCGACCGCCGAAGTCAATTCCAGAATCCGGTCGGCGAGCGTCGATTTTCCATGGTCAATATGGGCGATAATACAAAAGTTGCGATATTTGTTCAGCATAAATCTACCTCAGGTTATTTTCAGGTAATCCATTATAGCATAGAATCTTTTCTTTCGTCATGTATTTCTATAAACTGAGCTCAGATGCGCAAATCGCCGGGGCCTCACAGTTATAAACCCAATTGCTAAGGTGGGTGACGCAGGCCCTGACAGCTCACATGCCGCATGCCCGACTGGTAGTTCCATCGACATTCCGCTCCTTGTTACCTTGATTCTTCATACTTTCCTACTATTCTTAAATTAATAGGGATTCATCTGGCATCCGTTGCCGGCGTTGCGATCGGGGATAAGATTCATTGAGTACATTCGCGAACTCTTCTCTATTTTTTGAAACGGACGCCGGTCAGAACAGAAACCGACAGACAATGACTCTATCTATCATTCCGGTTCAACCTCCGGCTTTCTTCGCGAAACCAAAATACTTCTTGCTTTTTAGATTTCAAGATGGTATCATATACTTCGCTGACGGCAAAAACGAGTTAGTCAGTCAACATGCGGCGAAATGATCGCCGACGAAAAAGGAGGTGGAACGTTTGCCGAATATCAAGTCACAGAAAAAGAGAGTTCTTACCAACGCGAAGGCAACCTTGCGCAATAAGTCCATTAAAACCAATCTGAAGACATCGATCAAGAAGGCAGAGTCCGCCATCGCTGACGGCTCTAAGGATAAAGCGGTTGTAGTCGCCGACGCATACAGCGTCATTGATAAGGCCGCCAAGAGTGGCGTCCTTCACAAGAAGACCGCCGCGCGCAGAAAATCTGCAATTGCGAAAAAGGCTGCTGTTACTGCAGCGAAATAGTCAAAAAGGCTTCATCGAAAGATGAGGCCTTTATTTTTTGTTTGAAATCCCCTTTTCATCTCTGGTATGATAGGGTTAGAGCAAAAGAAGGAGGGCGACGATGAAACCGAAAAAGAATCAAAATAGCAAGTGGCCGCTGTTTTTGCTGGCAGGAATCGGAACCGGCTTATTTCTTCATCAGCTGAATCACGTATCCCTTTCGAATTACGTGATTGAGAATGATAAAATCCCATCATCTTTTGATGGATTCCGCATTCTCCATATTTCGGACCTGCACAGTAACAAACTGCTTTGCCATAACGGGAAATTGATTTCGAAGATCAGGGCGCTGCGTCCCGATATCGCCGTCATTTCCGGCGATATTGCAAGCAGGTCGATGACCGATATCGATACCGCGGTCCATTTTGCACGGGATCTTTCAACGATCTGTGACATCTACTACATACCCGGAAACCATGAAGCCGCCATCCACCACCGGGATATCCTGTTCCGCCAGCTAAAAAACGCGGGAGCCACTCTTTTGTTCGATAATCGGAAGACGATTGACCGCGGCGGAGACAGCATCTCCATTACCGGCTTGATGGACCCCCAGTTTGACCGTTTCCGGACCAAAAAAGTTTCGAACAACATGCGTCTTATGCTTCGGCTTCGAAAGATGGAACCGGTTGACGAATCCATGTTTAACATCCTTCTCTCCCATCGCCCGGAGCATCTTGCCCTTTATTCCAACTACGGGTACGATCTTGTCTTTTCAGGTCATGCTCACGGCGGCCAGTGGCGCGTTCCTGCTTTTGGCGCTCTTTACGCGCCCGACCAGGGGGTTCTCCCGGAATATACCGGAGAAACTCATACTTTTAACGGAACGACGATGGTGATCAGCCGAGGGCTCGGAAACAGTTTTCTCTGTCCCGTCCGAATCAATAATCCGTTCGAACTTGTTGTTGTCACCCTAAAAAAGACGTAGACAGCGTTATTCCGTTCCAGACGTTTCGTTTTTTTCAATACTTTCTCAATAGATACGTCGGACCAATCGGCGTATCTATTTTTCATAAAGTTTCCCGTTCGGCTATTTTTTTCGAAAACGCGAACTCCAATTTTGCCCTGCAAGAGACAATACCGGACAGCAAAGCGCATTTCAGAACAGGAAAGGGCACCACTCTTTCTGGCATCCTATATCCATGGAGGGGACAAACGATGGATTGGATTCAATCTCTGAACGAAGCAATTGACTATATTGAAGACCACATTCTAGAGCCGATGACCTGTGCGGACGTCGCAAACCACGTCTTTATTTCAAACGCCCATTTTCAAAGGATCTTCAATCTCCTGACAGGAAATACGATCGGAGAATATCTTCGCTACAGGCGCCTGACGCTTGCCGGTCAGGAATTGCTAAGCAGCAACGAAAGAATCCTTGACTTGGCGATGAAATACGGTTACGAGTCTCAGGAGAGTTTCTCGAAAGCGTTCACTCGGTTCCACGGCATCTCGCCGGTCCTCGCGAGAAAACCCGGTGTCCACTTAAAATCGTTCAATCGTCTCACAATAAAAATCGTTTTGGAGGGTGGCAACATTATGGAGTACAAAATTGTTAAAAAAGATTCGTTCGATGTCGTTGTAAAGGCAAAGCTGATTCATGCGGAAACAAGTTCAAGCGAGATTCCGGCTTTTTGGGGCGAGTTCTTCGCCGAGGGTCTTGGCGAAAAGCTCATACCCGCTATGGGAATCTGCGGGGATGAGTTAAATGGCGGAACGGAATTCAAATACGGTATCGGATGCCCGAAAGAACTGGCGACGGAAGTTAAAGACTTTGAAGTATGGACAATTCCAGCCAATACCTGGGCGGTATTCAAGTGTGTCGGCGCGATGCCTGACGCAATTCAGACGATGTGGAAACGAGTTTACAGCGAGTGGCTGCCAAAATCAAACTACGAACTCGCCACCGGATACGACTACGAATACAATACGGAGGGCGACACAAATTCTCCGGATTATGTAAGCGAAATCTGGCTTCCTATAAAAGAAAAATCGGGTAAGTAAAGATTCGTATCGATATGCAAAAAGGAGCTGCAATTGCAGCTCCTTTTCAATTCCTTTAACTCGCACTCTATTCTTCCCAGATCGGTTCTTTGATGACCCAGCGTCCAAGATCGTCCTTTTCGAAGATGTCCCGATTGTAAAACTTGTCGATAATCGCCCAGAACTCGTCGTCGCTGTAACCGAGAAAATCACAGAAGTCCCGAACACACCATGGGTCGAGCGCGCCGTCACGCTCTTTTACCAGTTTGATGGCTTCCTTTCGGGTCAGCATTCCGTAGCGGATACTTCTAGAGCCGTAATCGGTCGCCGCAGCGTGTCCAAATTTCGGATATTTAAGCCAGCTATGGACAAGATACGCGCGGGAATCAATCTGGTCAAAATTCTCAATATGATGCTGCCTGTCCCATTCATGCGTAAGGTCGTGGAATCCGCGGGACTTGGCGAGCTGGTAGTTGCGGTAGGAGTTCCAGTCTACAAAGTAGCTAAGATAAAACGGATCGAGTTTCGCCATATCTTCAGGAGAAGGCGCGAGGGTCAGCGACAGGTCTTTTTCGGTTACGCCGTCGCCGAGCAGCTCTTCCATTGGCATTCCAATCGCGACGCCGTTATTGATTTGGTCGCGGGCGGAATAGGTCTCTTCATCTCCGGAGCCGCCATATTCATAGCTCACGTTTTCGCCATAGCAGAGCAGCGGCGTATTGAACTTTACCGCCATATGAAGCGGGAAGGTATAGATCAGCCGATCGAGAATCCAGGTCGGCTTTCCAAACTTCTCAAACGTCTTTCTCATTAAAATCTTTTGGGTTTTGATACTCGGCTTACAACTGATAATGGTACAGCCGAATGTCTCGCTGATATTTTTCAGGTTGTGCTTCCCCGCCTCGGTCATCGGGAAGTTATCTTCCGCGCTGAAGAGTATCGGGTTCATCCCCATGACTTCTTTGAGCATATAAACCTGAAAATGGCTGTCCTTTCCGCCGGAAACAGCGACAGCACAGTCATATCCTCCGGGGCCGTTCATCCCGCGGTATTTATCACAGAGTTTCTTAAACTCCTCGAACCGAGCATCATAATCGATATTCTTGCGCGCCTCATAATGATTACAAGCACAGCAGACGCCGTTCTCATCAAACGTAATTCCCGGTCTGGTATCCGGCATCACGCATTTTTTACAATATTTCATAACGACTCCTTATCTAAAACAACAACGCGGGAAAACTCTCTCTATCGGGTATCATACACTATTTTTCCGTTCGGAATCAATCAGAATTCTACTTTCCCTCTTTTTTTGATAATCAAAATCGGTTATGATATAATATAGTCGATTCAACTGAAGATACTTCTTGTACTTTCAAGCGGCAGCCGAGGCTTGCCTTATACAAAAGTTTGACATTGACCCTGCAATCAGTAAAGCTGCCGAGAGGGCAGCTTTGCGGCTTACACCGCAACTTTAGAACATCTTCTAGTTCAGGGTTTGCCGGTTATTTTCTGTTTGAAAGGGTAACAATAAGCTGAACAGACAGGTTTTTGAAATCACGCTGAAAGCGCAAGTCCGAACGTGAATCGGACGAATCGCAAAGCGAAGCAAAATATATAAGAGGAACCGGAATGAACAAGTATAAGCGCGTCGTCGTAAAAATCGGATCATCAACATTAACACACAATACCGGTCACCTGAACCTTCGGCGGATGAACCGTTTGATCGAAGTTTTGGCTGATATTAAAAACAGCGGCGCGGAACTTGTCATCGTGACATCGGGAGCGGTTGCGATCGGATCCGGAAAACTTGGCTTTTCGAAGAAACCAGACGATATGGCGACAAAACAGGCTGCGGCTGCCGTAGGCCAATGTGAACTGATGTATATTTACGACAAACTCTTTTCGGAATACAACCATATCGTGTCCCAGCTTCTTTTGACCAACGGCGACATCGCCGACCCTGAGCGCAGAAAGAACGTTGAGAATACGCTTTATCGCCTGATCGAACTCGGGTGTATCCCGATTATCAATGAAAACGACACCGTTTCTGTCAAGGAGATTGAAGTCGGTGTGTTTAATGAAAACGACACTCTTTCCGCGATTGTATCCCATTTGATTCATGCGGATCTATTAATTTTGGTCAGCGACATCGACGGACTCTATGACAGCAATCCTCATACCAACCCGGACGCGAAGCTTATTCCGGTCGTAGAGGATCTTGATTTTGCGGAGCAGGCTGCCTCCGGATCGGTCTCCGGCGTCGGAACCGGCGGAATGAGTACCAAAATCAACGCAGCGGCAATTGTAAAAGATTCTAAAACCGATATGATCATTCTAAACGGCGACGATCCGGACAATCTCTATTTGGCCGTTGAAGGAAAGCCGGTCGGGACCTATTTCCCGGCGTAAGGTGGATACGATGACAGTTCACGAACTTGGCGTAGCCGCGAAGGCTACAACAATGCAGATTGCTTCGGCCAGCAGCGAGGAGAAAAACCGGCTGCTGCTTCAGATTGCCGATCTTCTGATAGAACATAGCGGCGAGATTCTTCTCGCAAATCAAAAAGACATTGCCGCCGCCAAAGACAACGGGATCAGCGACGTTATGGTCGATCGTCTCGCCTTAAATCCGGACCGGATTCGCGCGATATCTGACGCTCTCAAATATATGGCGACGCTCGACGACCCAATCGGAATTGTTGAAGGTGGTTCAACCAGGCCGAACGGTCTTAAACTGATTCAAAAACGAGTTCCTCTTGGCGTTGTCGCCATTATTTATGAAAGCCGTCCGAACGTCACGGTTGACGCCGCGTCTCTTTGCCTTAAAGCGGGAAACGCCGTCATTCTCCGGGGCGGAAAAGAGGCGATCCATTCCAATACCGCGCTCGTAGAAATCATCAAAGAGGCTCTCTTGGGCTGTGGTTTTTCAAAAGATGTTGTCGGGCTCGTCACCGATACCTCCCGCGATTCGGCGAAAGAACTGATGGAGCTGACCGGATATATCGATCTTTTGATTCCCCGCGGCGGAAAAGCATTGATCGACGCTACCGTCCAGAATGCAAAAGTGCCGGTAATTGAAACCGGAGCCGGAAACTGCCACACGTATGTCGATGAATATGCCGACCTTTCGATGGCGCTTGCGATTGCAAAAAACGCAAAAATGCAGCGCCCATCCGTCTGCAACGCGATGGAAACGCTGTTGGTTCATAGTTCGGTGGCCGCCGATTTCCTCCCGCTCCTTTTCAAAGAGATCGGCAAAAAAGTTGAATTTCGCGGTGACGAACGTGTTCGGGCAATTCTGCCCGACGCCAAGCAGGCCTCTGAAGAGGACTGGTACACCGAATTCAACGACTATATCCTTGCCATACGGATTGTAGACAGCGTCGAGGACGCGGTTGACCATATCAACACTTATGGAACCAAACACAGCGAAGCAATTATTACGACCAACATTAAAAATGCCGAATACTTTCTCGAAAATATCGACGCAGCGGCTCTTTATCTCAACGCGTCAACCCGCTTTACCGATGGCGAGGAGTTCGGTCTCTCGGCAGAAATCGGAATTTCCACAAGCAAGCTGCATGCCCGGGGTCCGATGGGCCTCAAAGCGCTTACTACGACAAAATACATCATACTCGGAGACGGGCAAATCCGATAACAAACGGAATCCTAGAGGTATTTATGGCAAAGGCAAGGCTGACAAAAGAGCAGAGGCTTAAGCGCCGCAAGCGGTTTAGAAGAAAGCTTACCGGCTTCATTTTTCTCGTATTTGCGCTGATTGGAGTTGCGGCGATTGTTGTGTTAGTCGTGAACCGCGTCAACGTAGCTCTCGACGACACCTCGGAGAAGCAGGAGTATGAAAAACTGTTTACTGCGTTGGTCGCGATCGATCCGACGGATTTTTCGAGCATCGAAAAGGCTGACCCGGAGATGTTAAAACTTGCGTCAATCATGACGACTCTTGACCTTGAAACCCCCGAAAAATATGAACATGATGAGAATGGGTATATCATTCTTCCTACCGCCGACATCGACCGGTATACAACTCTTCTCTTTGGCCCGAAGATTCATCTTGAAAACAAAACATTTGGCCAAACCGGAATACTCAGCCCCATCGACGGAATTGACCATACCGGCTACCTCTATATGCCGGAAAAGGAAGCCTACTTAATCCCACCTACCAGCAACGCCGGATCCTATATTCCGAAGGTTGAATCGATCACTCGAAGCGGAAATACAAAAATTCTTACGATTGCCTACATGCAACTGCCCTCGACGCCGGCAAGCATCATCGACCCCAATACGCTCGAAGTTGCGAAGTACCGTGAATTTGTTCTTTTGAAAGAGGGAAAAGAGTTTTATCTCTACTCCATTCGAATTCCGCAGACGGTAACCGAATAGCCGCAGAAAACGGCGCATTTTGCTCGATACTGGGGTGAACAATGAAACGGTTTCAGGCATTGGCTGGTTTTCTCAAAAAGGAATCAATGAAAAAATACCTCATCCTTTTGGCGATCCTCTTCGGAGTTGTATCGCTGGTTGAGGTGTTTCTTTTTAATTACCGTCATTTCGAATCATTGTCTTTTTCTCCGGTCTCTAAAAGCGGCTATTCCCTTTTGGTTGATGGAATGACATCGACGGGTTCGGAAAACGGCTATCAAATCTCCGAAGGCGGAAGGGGAACTCTTTCTATCCAAGGCCTTAACCAAGAAATCAAAAATATCTACATCAATGCTTCTTCCGAAACGAAGGCATATGTGACCGCAGAAGTTTCGTTTACCGATCAGGGCAATCAGCTTATGGCGGTCGCCGGGGAGCGAAGGGTTCTTGCCGCCGTTCCTCGGACACAGTATCTTCGAACCCACTTTAGCGGAATATCCAATCAGATCTCGATTTCCTTTCTTCAGGATCCCTTTGACACAATTACCATCCATGACATTTCGTTTAACTCGGTTGTCCCATTTTCCTTTTCCTTTTTCCGGACGGGACTTTTTACGCTGATTCTGTTCTCGCTCTACTGTCTTCGCCCCAGTTCGGCATTTTGGTCGCTGTCCATGCTTGGAGAAAATAAAAAGACCCTTAAAATTGTCGCTTGCTGCGCGTTGCTCCTCGCAGAGATATTTGCATTCCGGTTTCTTACGACCTCAAACGATTTCTGGATGCGCGCCCCGCGGGACTACGACAGCCAATACCAACGTGTTGCGGAAGCGCTCGCCGACGGCCAGGTCTATCTAAAAGATCAGCCTCCGGATTGGCTCGTTGAAATGGACAATCCATATGATCTTAAGATGCGGCAAACGCTAGAAGACGAAACCGGAGAGATTGCCCTTTGGGATCACGCCTTCTTCGAAGGAAAATACTACTCCTATTTTGGCGTTTT
>CAZGYK010000006.1:6904-7532 GCA_964530485.1 uncultured Oscillospiraceae bacterium | reverse complement strand
TTGCCCGCTCTTATCTATTATCTTCCGTTCTATCTCCTGACCGGCTCGCCCGCGCCAACCTACTTCGGGATTTTCCTTTGCCTCGTAGTATTCAGCGTTTTCGCAATGCTATTGTTTTATGAAATTGCCAAACGATGGTTCCCGAAGATTCCGTTTCTACTTTATCTTCTTATCACCTTTCTCTTTATCAATACAAGCGGAGCTATTTATATTGCGTCCCGCCCGGATTTTTATACCTTCCCGATTGTGCTTTCTCTCGCGCTTACAACCGGAGGGCTTGCTCTTCTGATATCCGCGAAAAGTGAGCAGCGCCTTCATTCTCTAAAGCTTTTACTTGGCGCGCTGATGATCGCGCTCAACGCTCTCTCAAGACCGCAGTTTCTTCTCTCTATTTTTCTTGTAATTCCGTTATTCTGGGATGATGTGTTTAAGGAGCGATTGCTCTTTTCGAAAAAGGGAATCAAGCAAACCCTTTCTCTAATCTTTCCGTTTGTTGCGGTTGCGCTGGTCGCGATGTGGTACAATGCCGCGCGGTTTGGATCTCCGTTTGATTTCGGAGCGAATTACAACTTAACCAGCAACGATATGACCGTTCGCGGTTTTGTGTTACAGCGTTCCTGGCTCGGTA
>CAZGYK010000006.1:5377-6894 GCA_964530485.1 uncultured Oscillospiraceae bacterium | reverse complement strand
TCGGTATTTTCGCCTATCTATTCCAACCGGCTCGGGTTGACGCTCTCTTCCCCTACCTGATGCCGACAACCGTATCGACCGGCTACCTTGGAATCACGATCAAAGAAGCAACCTTCGGCGGTTTCTTTGCGACAAACCTGTTTGCGCTCTGGTCATTTGGTGTTTTCAAAGCGAAACGCTTATTTCAGGACGTAACTGTGAAGCGTCTTTCGCTGTTCCTTTTTTTCTCAATCTTCGTGGTCATCATTGCCGACACCCAAATGGCAGGAATTCTTCTTCGTTATTTCCCCGATTTCTCCTGGATGGCGCTGATCGTCTCCGCTCTGGTATTGATGCAGCTCGATTCCATATGCTCACAGTCTAAATGGATCAAGACGTTGCGTTTTATTGTCCTTGTGACTGCTTTTGTTTCTCTCTCCTACCAATTCCTTCTCGCGTTTACCGATATTGACTACCCGCTCCGAGATTTTGACCCGGTTGTGTTTTACCGTTTTGAATCGATTTTTTCTTTCCTCGCTTAGCGAAACCTCTTTGCAATCTTTTTCTGGTTTTCTGAGCATTAATACCCAGAGATTTACGCAAAAACGCGTTCGACTTAAGGTGATATTATGTCCAATATGCTCGATTACATTCAATGGCGCGGTGATCTTACGTTCGATCAATCCGCCTTCAACCCAATTGACAGCCTGATTCTTTCGAGACTCAGTTATCTTCCGTTCGATGAAATTTTCAACGATCCGGACGAGGAACTTACCATTGAAAAAGCTGCCGGCTCAATTCTGGACCGGATTGAAGATCCGTCCAGCAGAACGGCGCAACTGATCAAAATGCCACAGGACGTTCCATTCATGAAACTACTGCGAGACAGCGAACGTTTCCGGGATCTTTCTCTTTTTTCCTACGTGAACAAGATTGACGAAACCCTAGAGCAACAGTTTTCCGCCACGACAATCCGTCTTGATCCAAATACGCTTTACCTGTCCTTTCGCGGAACCGACAACACATTTATCGGGTGGAAAGAAGATTTCAATATGAATTTTCTTACCCCGATTCCTTCTCAGCGCGATTCGGCGGACTATCTAACGTCTATTGCCCTAGCGAATCCCAATTGCCATATCTATGTGGGGGGGCATTCCAAAGGGGGTAACCTTGCCGTCTACGCATCCGCGTTCTGTGACCCTTCTGTCCAGCCAAGAATTCATTCAGTTTATAATTATGATGGCCCGGGATTTTATCCCGAAACCTTGATGATGGACGGGTACCAGCGAGTCAAAAATCGGATCTCTACCTATCTTCCGCAGTCGTCTGTCTTCGGGATGATGCTGGAGCACGAGTCTGCTTTTAGAGTTGTTCGAAGTTCCGGAAGCGGACTGACGCAACACGATCTTTATACATGGGATATCGAACGATCCAACTTCATTGAGCTCGAATCCGTAACAGCAAAGAGCAGATTCTATAACCGCACGATCAAAGACTGGGTCTTTAGTGCGACGCCTGAACAGCGCGAAAAATTTATC
>CAZGYK010000006.1:0-5367 GCA_964530485.1 uncultured Oscillospiraceae bacterium | reverse complement strand
CGAAGAAGGTACTGCTATATGTGAAGCAGAAAATATCGATCTTATGTATGAAATATTCCGCTCAACCAACGCCAAATCGGTCAGCGACCTGACGTCCGGGTGGTACAAATATGCATTGACGATTATCAAATCATATCGAAGTCTCAACAGTGATGAAAAGAAGGTCTTAAAACATTTTTCTGCCGAACTGATCCGGGCAGGCGGCGGCAACCTTTCGCGCATACGAAAGACGCAGGCAGATCCCGAAAAACCAATCAAGCCAACCGAACAAGTATGGCCCTAGGATTCAAAAAGGCTCTTCCAAAAAGGAAGAGCCTTTATTTATTGCTCCATCGCGGCCATCAGTTCCGAAAGAATCGAGTTGGAAAGCAACATCCCTTTCGTTGTAAGCCGGAGTTGTTCCGATTCCAATAAAAGATACTCTGCCTTTTGAAGCCGCTCGGTTACGGTTTGAAAAGACTTCGATGGTATCATACCAAACCGTTCGCGCCATTCTTTAAGGTTTAATCCGCTGCTTGTTCGCAATTTCAAAATCAAATAATCTACGCCGTCAACCGCTCCTACTTTCTCCATTCCCTGAAACGGGCTCTTTGACTCTTCTCGAAAACAGTCGAGATACGAATTGAGATCCGACGAAAAACGATACCGCGTACCCTCTATTGACGAATGCGCCGTCGGCCCAAAGCCGACGTAATCATCGCAATTCCAATATTTCAAGTTATGCCTGCTCTCAAATCCGGGTAACGCAAAATTGCTGATTTCGTATTGCTGGTATCCCAGGTTCGCGAGTTCTTTTACGGCAAACTCGTAAAGATCCGCCGCTTTATCGTCATCCGGAAGATCCCGCGGCGGCTTTTCGTAGAACGGAGTACCTTCCATAAGTTTCAGAAGATAGGCCGATACATGGCTGACACCAGCGTCCTTCATGCAATCAATCGAATAGGCGATTGTATCTTCACCCTCGCCGGGCAAAGCCAGCATAAGATCTGCGCTGATATTTTTAAACCCAACGTTTCCCGCCGTTTCAATCGTATAGAGCGCCTGCTCGGCTGTATGCAACCTTCCGATTGTTTGAAGCGATTTATTGGAAAAAGTCTGCGCACCCACCGAAATCCGGTTGACACCAGCATCTCGAAACCCTTTCAACTTTTCCTTATCACAGGAATCGGGGTTAAGTTCAATTGTTATCTCGGTGTCCCTTGCGAAAGAGAACTTTTCTTGAAGCTTTTTGAGCAACCTTTCGACCTGCTGCGGCGACAAAAGCGATGGCGTCCCGCCGCCGAAATAAACCGTATCCAACAAACCGCCGAACCCATCCATTTGGTTTTCGAGCGAAACGATATATTCCGGTATTTTATCAAGATCAGGGAGTGAATAAAAATCACAATAAAGGCATTTACGACGGCAAAACGGAACATGGATATAGACGCCGTACATCACATGGCCTCCAGATTTGATGAGATCAAAAGCAGAACCTGCCCATGCAATGTATCAGCTAGGTCTTCATTTGACATCCCGGAGCCGACCTTGTTTCGATCAAGCAAGAGCAAATAGCCAACCATCAGCGCAAGACAGGCTTTATGGATCTCAACGAGCTGAGACATGGCATGCCCGGTCTTTTTCGATATCTCAAGCACACTGTCTCGCACCAAATCGAAAAACAAGACGTCTGATTCGTCTATCTGGTTCGCCTTCTCCTCCAGAGTTTCATCAAGACCAAAAAAGAGACAGTGGAAAATATTCCGGTTCGCGATCAAATAAAGGGCAAGCAGCTCGTACAGCAACGCCCATTTCACTAAGGGGTTTTCCGGCTTCCTCTCTTCGCATTCCTTTAGAACGATCTTTACGATTTGCGCTACAAACCGATCCCCGGCAATTGATGTTACATGGGCAAGGTTGTCAAAATAGGAATACATCGAAGCAGAATTGTACCCGGCTTTTTTTGCGATATTCCGAATCGTCAGCATCTCCATCCCGTCCGATTCAATAATCTCACACGCCGCCTCTATGAAAAACTCTTTTGTTCGCTGGATTCTCAGTTCTTTGCCTTCCATCGCCATCTCTCCCCCTTACCAAAGATTAATAATCAATCATCGATCATAATATTATAAGTAGATTAGAATCATACAAATAAAATGATAACAAATCCTCTTTCTCTTTACAACTAATATCTTGCCGTTCAAAAGACCGAAGTTATCACGAATCATTCATTTTTCACGAATGAACAAACTGTAAAAAGATTTTGATAGGTTGCGAATATTTCCGGATTCTATAAAAACCTATTGACAAATGTCAAATAACGAGTATGATAAGTATTAGCACTCGTACATATAGAGTGCTAATCATTTCGATAAGGGAATTTGCAATGGATATCAGCGACCGTAAACGAATGATTCTGACCGCCGTTGTCACGCTGCATACTGATTCCGGCGACCCGGTCGGTTCAAACATCCTCAACCATTTTCTTGACCATCTCTCGGTCTCCTCCGCTACCCTTCGCAACGAGATGGCCGAGCTTACTTCTCTCGGACTCCTTGAGCAGCCCTATACCTCAGCTGGCAGAGTTCCGACTCAAATGGGAATGCGGTACTATATCGACAACTTGATGCATATCTTTCCTATGACGCGCCAGGAGAAGGACTATATTGACGGCATTGTCGCGAAGATGGATACCGACTCTGAGAAGGCGGCGGAGAGCTCTGTAAAATTTCTTTCTGAAATGTTTGACCTCGCTTCAATCGCGATGACTCCGAAGGGCGGAAATCCGCACCTTGTCCATTTTAAGATTTTGCGTGTCGGAAGATTTAACCTTGCCGTTATCGGCGTATCCAATTCCGGATCGGTCAAGACGCGCGTTTGCCGGATCGGAGAAGACATTTCCGACGAACAGGTTGAAACCGTTGAGCAGATCTTAAATGACCATCTTGTTTTTGTTTCGTCTGAGGATGTCCGATCCTATCTGTTTGATCAGATGAACGCGCGCCTCAAAGACAGCAAAAATGTAGCCGCTCCGATTCTTCACGCGGCAATGATGCTTGTTGAACAGCTCTCGGATGTCAGGCTCTATTCTGACGGTGAACAATTCCTTCTCCATTATAAGGAGATGGATGCGCAAATCCGTTCTTACCTTGAGTTTTTGAACGACCCCAAGCGGGTCATCGATATACTGTCTGATTCAATGCACCCTCTTTCGATCTATATCGGCGAGGAACTCGACAACTCTCTTCCCCTTATGGGACTGATTGTATGCCGTTACAACGCCGGCGGAACTGTCGGCTATATCGGACTTGCCGGACCGGCACGGATGAACTATCCCTATTTGATTCCCCGGCTAAAATACTATTGCGATTCGCTGAGCGCTGCGCTCACTGAATGATAAATTACGGGCAGCAAAGGAGTATAACATGGGCGACAACAAAAAAAATGACGACCTTGACACCATCGTTTCAGAACCGGAATCCGGCTCTGTCTCTATGGATGATATAAAGGAGGATAACCCAGGAACTTCAAAAAAGGAAAAACGCAAATCCGGTAAAGAACAGCAGCTGAAGGAAGAACTCACAACCCAAAAAGATCAGTTCATGCGTTTGATGGCGGAATACGACAACTACAGAAAGCGTACTGAAAAAGAAAAGACCTCGCTGGTCTCCCTTGGAACTTCTCTCGCGCTTGAGCGGTTGCTCCCGGTTCTCGATACCCTCGAAATGGCCGCTTCCGCTGAATCGAAAGATCCCGAGTACAAAAAGGGAGTCGAACTGACGGTAACGCTTTTCAAAACAGCTCTTACCTCCCTCGGCATCAGCGAAATTGAAGCTGAAGGAAAACCCTTTGATCCAAATATCCACAACTGTGTGGCGACAGCCGAAAACGATCAAGTTGAAAGCGGTATTGTTGTTCAGGTCATGCAAAAGGGCTATATGCTCAACGAACGCGTGATCCGTCCCTCTATAGTTACGGTATCTGCGTAACTCTAAAACTGTTAATTATTTATTCTCTATATTCTGAAAGGAAACTTACATTATGGCTAAAATTATTGGTATAGACCTTGGAACAACCAACTCCTGCGTCGCAGTTATTGAAGGCGGCGAGTCTGTTGTTATCCCCAACGCGGAAGGAGCCCGCACAACTCCGTCGGTCGTCGCATTTTCGAAAACCGGCGAGCGCATGGTTGGCCAGGTTGCAAAGCGCCAGGCGATCACCAACCCCGACAGAACAATCAGTTCTATCAAGCGCGATATGGGAAGCAGCCGCAAAATTGATATCGACGGCAAATCCTATACCCCACAAGAAATTTCTGCAATGATTCTTCAAAAGCTGAAGTCCGACGCAGAGGCGTACCTCGGCGAAAAGGTAACCGAAGCGGTCATCACCGTCCCTGCCTACTTTAACGACGCGCAGCGTCAGGCGACAAAAGACGCCGGCGTAATCGCAGGACTCGATGTCAAGAGAATCATCAACGAACCGACGGCCGCCGCGCTTGCTTACGGCGCCGATAAGGAAGATGACCAGAAGATCCTTGTCTATGACCTCGGCGGCGGAACCTTCGACGTATCAATCATCGAGATGGGCGACGGCGTTCAGGAAGTTATCGCGACAGCCGGAAACAACAAACTCGGCGGAGATGACTTCGACCAGAAGGTTATCGACTATATCGCAGACGAATTCAAAAAGGATTCCGGCGTTGACCTGAGACAGGACAAAATGGCTCTCCAGCGCCTTAAGGAAGCCGCGGAAAAGGCGAAAATTGAACTTTCCGGCATGGCGTCGACCGCGATCAACCTTCCGTTTATTACGGCAGACGCAAGCGGCCCGAAACATCTCGACATGACGCTGACCCGCGCGAAATTCGATGACTTAACCTCCGATCTTGTCGAAAAGACAATGGGACCACTTCGCCAGGCAATGGCAGACGCGAAGTTGAAGCCCTCCGATCTTGATAAGGTTCTTCTCGTAGGCGGTTCTACTAGAATCCCAGCCGTTCAGGAAGCGGTTAAAGGTTATATTGGAAAAGATCCGTTTAAGGGAATCAACCCGGATGAATGTGTCGCGATGGGCGCGGCGATTCAGGGCGGCGTACTTGGCGGAGACGTCAAAGGCCTCCTTCTTCTCGACGTAACCCCGCTCTCTCTTGGAATTGAAACCGAAGGTGGAATCAATACCCATATTATCGAGCGCAACACCACCATCCCGACCAAGAAGAGCCAGATCTTCTCAACGGCGGCGGATGGGCAGACATCTGTTGAAGTCCACGTTCTTCAGGGTGAGCGCGATTTCGCGAAAGACAACAAGACCCTCGGCATGTTTAAGCTAGACGGCATTGCGCCGGCGCCGCGCGGGATCCCGCAGATCGAAGTAACCTTCGACATC